>CAWUTY010000021.1:0-12248 GCA_963925575.1 Candidatus Nanopelagicaceae bacterium | reverse complement strand
GTACAAAGCAAGTACGAAACCTAGCGCTGTAATTGGCGCCGCAGTTAGGAAGACCACTTGGAATGAGCTAACGAAAGCATCTAATGCGGTTGTTTGAATAACAGGTGGCAGAGTCTGCAAAACGGCGGTATTACTTTGGATACCTTCCAACTTAGCGGGATCGAACCCTGCAACGGCTTCAGGATTAGTTGTTGCCAACTTATTGAAGTTATCGGTCAAGTAATGTCCCAAACGGTTTGTCAAAATTGTTCCGAAAATTGCGGTTCCAAAGACGCTGCCAAGTGAGCGGAAGAAAGTATTTGAACTAGTTGCAACGCCCATATCTTTAAATTCAACAGAATTTTGTAGAGCGATAACAATTGTCTGCATTGATAGACCAAGACCAGCGCCAACCAAAATTGCATAGATTGATAATTGCCAGAATGGAGTTTCGGCGTTTAACGTTGTCATCAGCAAGATTCCAACAGTCATCACTGCAGTTCCGATTATTGGGAATCGCTTGTAATGGCCATGCTTGGTGATTGCTTTACCGCTGTAGATAGATGTAGAGACGATTCCGAGCATGAATGGAATTAACTTTAAGCCCGCTTCTGTTGCAGTGTCACCCTTAACAACTTGAAGATACAGAGGCAACATAACGATTGCCCCGAACATACCCGCACCTATGATGAAACCGAGCGCGGAAGTTAGTGAAAAAGTATGGTTCTTAAAGAGAGATAAAGGCAGGATTGGTTCTACTGCTTTGCCTTCCCAGTAAATAAATATGAAGGTAAGTGCAATTCCTGCAAAGAGGAATTCAAGCGTTGTTGAGTTACCCCAACCTCGCTCTGGGCCGTAGATAGATACTGCTAGCAAAGTTGTGCAAACTGCAGCCACCATCAATAGCGCACCTAAGTAATCGATCTTGTGGTCGCGTTTAACTTTTGGAATATGCAATACGGCAGTAGTAATGGCGAGAGCTGCAATACCAAATGGAATATTTATGTAGAAAATCCAGCGCCATCCAGTGATGCCAAGAATGGTTGCGTGATCTGAGAAGAATCCGCCAAGTAGAGGACCGGCAACTGATGAAAGCCCCCAAACCGCACCGAAGTAACCTTGATAACGGCCACGTTCACGCGGCGGAACAATGTCACCAATGATTACGAAAGTAAGCGCCATCAGGCCTCCTGCACCAAGACCTTGAATCGCACGTGTACCAATTAGCTGCGACATGTTCTGTGCCGCTCCGGCTGCAAATGAACCAATTAAAAATGTAACAATCGCGAATTGGAAGACAATTCGGCGGCCATAAATATCTGAGATTTTCCCATACAAAGGCGTTGATGCAGTTGATGTAAGCAAGTAAGCAGTTACTACCCAGGTGTAATGGTTTAGGCCATTGAAATCTTCAACAATGCTTTTCAGGGCTGTTGAAACAATTGTCTGGTCTAGGGCTGCCAAGAGCAAGCCGGTCATAAGGCCACTCAAGATAATCATGATCTCTTTGTGCGTATGTTCCTTTACTGGTCCATGGCTAGACATTGGTGCCTCTCGGGAAATCTCATTTTGTGGATATATTTAGTAATCCAATAGCGGTAAGTTTACTCCGTGAAATCAGTTATAGCCGAAGACCTAGTAAAAACTTATCGCAATGGCGCAGTTCGTGCCTTAGATCACTTATCACTCGATGTTGAAGAAGGCACTGTATTAAGCGTGCTTGGACCAAATGGTGCTGGCAAAACAACATGTGTGCGCATATTGGCCACTCTATTGCGCCCAGATTCAGGTCACGCGATGGTTGGTGGCATTGATGTTATTAAGCATCCCGATAAAGTTCGTGAAGTAATTGGTTTATCAGGTCAATATGCCGCCGTTGATGAGATTTTAACTGGCTGGGATAACTTGGTGATGTTTGGCCAGCTCTATCACCTTGGTAAAAAAGAGGCGATCGCGCGAGCAGATGAGTTATTAGAAAGATTCTCACTAACCGAAAGTGCAAAGCGCCCCATCAAAACTTATTCAGGTGGAATGCGCCGCCGCCTTGATTTAGCAGCATCACTAATTGTTAAGCCAAAGGTTCTCTTTTTGGATGAGCCAACCACTGGCCTTGATCCACGTGGTCGCCAGGAGATGTGGAGAGTTATCGAAGAGTTGGTAAAGGGTGGCGTTACCTTGCTGCTTACCACGCAATATTTGGAGGAAGCTGATCAATTGGCCGATGAGATTGCAGTTATCGATCACGGAAAAGTTATTGCTCGCGGAACATCCGATGCGCTAAAGAAGCAGGTTGGCGGAGAACGTTTAGAAATTGTGGTCGAAGCGCACAATATTGCTAAGGCCATGGAAGTTGTGGCAAATATCAGTGGAAATAAAGCCACCCTGGATGAAGGCCTACGAATGATTTCAGCGCCAGTTTCAACTGGGGCAACTGCGCTAATTGAAACGCTGCGTTCTTTAGATTCAGCAGGAATACACCCACTCGATGTTGGGCTAAAGCGTCCATCACTTGATGACGTATTTCTATCGCTGACTGGCCATGCCGCCGAGGAGACGACAGTAGAAGAAGTGACAACTGGGCGCAGAAAGAAGGCTAAGAAATGAGCGCTTTCAAAGACACGATGATCATTACGCAGCGTCAGCTGCGGTTATTAACTCGCGTTCCAGAAGTTTTAGTCTTCTCAACAATTCAGCCGGTCATGTTTGTGCTTTTGTTCCGCTATGTATTTGGTGGCTCAATCGATAGCGGTCAACCAGGTGGATATGTTCAACTCTTGATGCCCGGAATCTTTGTGCAGACCGTTGCATTTACTTTGGCTGGAACCGCCGTAGGTTTAGCTGAAGATCTCAAGAAAGGTTTAATCGATCGCTTTAGATCTCTTCCCATCTCGCAATCTGCTTTAGTTATTGGTCGAACACTTGGAGATTCTTTACTTAACATCGTGGTTCTAGCGGTCATGGGAATTGCTGGATATATCGTCGGTTGGCGTCCAACATCAGGTGTGATTAGCGTGGGCATCGGATTCATTTTCCTCTTGTTATTTGGTTACGCACTTTCTTGGGTTGGCATATACGTTGGACTTTCCGCATCCGATGCGCGAGTGGTTCAAAACGTTAGCTTTATTGTGACATTCCCACTTACATTCTTATCAAATGCCTTCGCGCCAACCACCGGAATGCCACGTGCACTTCAGTACTTTGCGGAATGGAACCCGGTTTCAACGATGGTGGCTGCTTGCCGCGAACTCTTTGGTCTGGAAAATCAGTTTGGTGCGACCGCTGGATCATTTCCCAGTGAAAATCCTTTAATTACTTCATTTATCTACATGATCATCATTATGGCGATATTTATTCCAATCAGCGTTAGAAAATATAAACGCGCAGCTGATTAGAACTACATGGTTTAGTGGGATTCGCGAGAGATATATTCTCCGCTAGATCCAACTAAGAAATCTAAATCGCAACCAGTATCGGCCTGCATAACGTGGTCGATATAAAGCTTCTGCCATCCACGATCAGATTTAGCAAAGCCATCAACCGTTGCAGTATTTGGTTTACGTGCTGCCAGTTCGGCATCCGAAATATCAATATTTAAGGTGCGCGCCTCGACATCCAAAGTTATGTAATCACCAGTTTGAACTAATCCAAGTGGGCCACCGGCTGCCGCCTCTGGTGCAACGTGCAATACAACGGTGCCGTAAGCAGTTCCGCTCATACGACCATCACAGATTCGCACCATGTCACGTACACCTTTATCGAGCATTTTCTGTGGCATTGGCATATTAGAAACTTCTGGCATTCCGGGATAACCCTTCGGGCCGCAACCACGCAGAATCAGAACTGAATTTTCATCGACATCTAAATTAGGATCGTTAATGCGGGCTTTGAAATCTTCAATGCTGTCAAAGACCATCGCTTTACCGCGATGCTTTAGCAAATTAGCACTCGCGGCAGCGGGCTTGATAACTGCGCCGAGCGGTGCCAAGTTGCCGCGCAAAACCGCAATGCCCGCACTTGGTTGCAGGGGTTCTTTACGTGTGCGGATAACTTCAGTGTCATAAATTTCGGCCTCAGCTAAACCTTTTACTAAAGGAGTTCCAAGCACAGTTATGGACTTTGGATCTAGCAAATCTTCGAGCTCTTTAAAGACAGCTCGCAAACCACCTGCGCGATGGAAATCCTCCATCAGATATTTACCGGCAGGTTGCAAGTTAACTAGCAGTGGAACGCGAGAACCGGTGCGATCGAAATCATCGAGAGTTAATTCAATTCCCAAGCGACCAGCGATTGCAAGCAAGTGCACAACCGCATTTGTTGATCCACCAATGCCAGCCAGTGCCACGATTGCGTTAAGGAAAGATCCTTTAACCATAATGTCACTTGGCTTTAAACCTTCATGAACCATTTCAACAATACGTCGCCCTGATTCTTGTGAGTACTGCAACAAGCGGCTGTCAGGTGCTGGAGTTCCGGCAACACCTGGAATGACCATGCCAAGTGCTTCGGCCATGATTCCCATGGTTGATGCGGTGCCCATGGTGTTGCAATGACCGCGGCTGCGGATCATTGCGGACTCTGAATCCAAGAACTTTGCTTCACTAAGTTTTTTAGCGCGCACTTCTTCACTTAATCGAAAGACATCTGTGCCGCATCCAAGTGGTGTTCCTTGGAAAGTTCCGGTCAACATGGGTCCACCTGGAACAACTAACGCTGGAATATCTACCGAAGATGCTGCCATCAATAGTGATGGAATTGTTTTATCGCAACCACCGAGTAAGACAACGCCATCGATTGGATTAGCGCGAATCATTTCCTCTGTTGCCATGGCAGCCATATTGCGCCACAACATCGCAGTTGGGCGGACCAAAGTTTCACCGAGTGAAACCGCGGGCATATTTAGCGGAACGCCGCCGGCTTCCCAAATTCCATTTTTTACATACTCCATCACTTCATTTAAGTGAGAGTTGCAGGGAGTTAAATCTGATGCGGTATTGGCGATCGCAATATGTGGGCGACCGTCAAAGGCATCTTTCGGCAAACCGCGGCGCATCCATGCCCGGTGAATAAATCCATCACGATCTTTACCGCCATACCAATGGGCGCTGCGCATTTAATAACTCCTTGAATCGCAAGACTATCTATCCAGATATTGTGTTGAGTATAGTGACGGCATGAAGGCCTTGACCATAACTTCTCCAAATAATTCCGTTGTGGAAGATGTGCCAGAGCCAATCGCGGGGGATAAACAAGTCGTTGTTGATGTAACGCGCGTCGGAATTTGCGGAACAGACCAAGAATTCTTTACAGGTGAGATGGTTTACCTGCACAGCAATCAAGCGAAATATCCAGTACAAATCGGCCACGAATGGTGTGGTGTTGTGTCCGCAGTCGGCAAAGGTGTTGATCAAAAGTGGTTGGGTCAAAGAGTTACTGGTGACACGATGCTTGGTTGTGGAACCTGTTATCGCTGCACATCAGGTCGCCAGCATATTTGCGATGATCGTTTTGAAATCGGAGTCCGCAACGGTTGGCCAGGTGCGTGTGCTGAGAAATTGTTGGTTCCAATGCGCGCACTTCATGCGCTTCCAGATTCGATAGATGATGCAATCGGAGCGCTTATTGAGCCTGCCGGCAATTCACTTCGCGCAGTTGAGGCAGCGCTGGCCGGACCTGGCAAAGAGATTTTAATTTACGGCACAGGCACGATTGGATTACTTTGCGCACAGCTTGCCCAAGCAGCAGGTGCAAACGTGCATTTAGTAGGCCGCAATGAACGCACCATCAAGCTAGCGCATCAAATTGGTATCAAGAACGCTGGTACTAAATTAGTTAAACCAAGAACAGGTTTCGACGGAATTATTGATGCCACCAATCACAAAACCATTCCGCACGAAATTGTGCAAGCAGTCGAACCCGGCGGCCGTGTTGTTTACATCGGTATATCCGGTGAACCAAGTCTTATTGATTCACGCGATCTAGCGCTCAAAGATGTCACAGCCGTTGGCATACTTTCAGCATCTCCTGGACTAAAAGGAGCAATTGAGATCTTTGCCCGTGGTGAAGTAGACCCACGTTCACTCATTGCTGCGACAATTTCGCTAAATGAAGTGCATGATGTCTTTATGGGCAAGCGTCCGCAAGGCGCAGGCGATGGACCAAAGATTCATATCGATCCGCGGATTAAGTAGAGAGAAGCAACCATGTCAGCCACTTCATCAGTTGAATTCAACGGCCAAGTAGTAGTTATCTCAGGTGCGGCAACTGGCATCGGCAAGTCCAGCGCACAGTTAATCGCCGCACGAGGCGCCAAGATCATTGCACTAGATTTCAATAAGGGTGCCCTTGATGAATTAGCTAAAGAGCTAAACCTTGCGGCAAACCAAGTACATATCTGCGATATTTCAGATCAAGGGCAAATCAATAAAGCAGTAACAGCAATCTTGAAAGATCATGGACAAATAGATGCCCTGATAAACACTGCCGGAATCGTTGGTCCATCTAACACGCAATTTGAAGATGTTAATTGGCCAGATTTTGAAAAAGTTCTGCAGGTAAATCTCTATGGTGCAATCTGGTTAACTCAAGCAGTAATCCCATCGATGAAAGCAAAGAAGTATGGCCGCATTGTGCACTTGGCTTCCATTGCCGGAAAAGAAGGCAACCCTGGACTTTCTCCTTACAACACTTCCAAGGCTGGGATGATTGGATTCGTTAAAGGTGTTGCTAAAGAAGTCGCCCCACACGGCGTAATAATTAACTCACTAGCACCAGCAGTAATCAGCACACCGATGAATTCGAATACTTCAGATGAAACTTTGAAATACATGATCAGCCGAATTCCGATGGGCCGAGTTGGTCAACCTGAAGAAGTTGCCGAGATCGTTGCCTTTATGGCATCGAAAGCCTGCTCATTTACAACTGGCTTTACCTTTGACGCCTCTGGTGGGCGCGCGACTTACTAATTAATAGTTAGTTGCGCCCTTGATTTCGACTTTAATCTCTTTACCGTTTGGTGCGATGTAAGAAACCGTGTCACCGATCTTGGCTCCCATGACGGCGGCGCCAAGTGGAGATTTTTCGCTGTAAACACTTAGGTCACCTGATGCGATTTCGCGTGAACCGAGTAAGAATTTTTCTTCATCGCCAGCAACAATTGCAGTGATAACCATTCCTGGACCAACGACGCCATCGGCAGATGCTGGTGGTGTTCCGATGTGCGCATTTTCAAGCATCTGCTTTAACTGGCGGATACGTGCTTCCATCTTGCCTTGTTCATCACGCGCTGCGTGATAGCCACCGTTTTCTTTTAGATCTCCTTCAGCGCGAGCTGCTTCGATCTTGGCGGTGATTTCTTTACGGCCACCTGATTCAAGATGTGCCAGTTCACCGCGCAAACGATCAGCGGCTTCTAGGGTTAGCCAAGTCTGTGAGGTACTCATAAGGGGTAACGGTATACGAAGTAATTATTCGGCGCGACAGCGTGCAATAGCCGCCGTTACAGGCGCAGTTCGTGCGGGAATCGCAGTCGTTTGCTCAGTTAGTGATGTTCCTGCTGCGATTTTGTCATCGATTTGGCCTACAACATTCTTATCCTGATCACTTGCTGTCAAAGTGCAGATAACTACTTGCATTGGGTCTGTGCGAACTACGGTGTAGCGGATAGAAATTTCTCGTTCTGCGGTGACCTTAAATGAAATTAGTTCATATCTAATTGCAGGATTGGCGTGATGTAGGCCCGCCCAGATCGACCAACCAACGCCGATGATGGCAAGTGCGATCGCTGGTGTGACCCATCTCTTCTGTGGGCGAACGCCATATCGGTCGTTGTAGTCAAACTCTTCGCCCGATTGCATGGGAGTATTGTCTCATGCAAAAAGATGTTGATATGGGCTGGCAAGGATCGCTCACAGTTCTGATTCTCTGTATAACCGTCGCTATATTGATGCGTAGTTTCTATAAGCGCTACATGCGGATGAACGCTCGTAACGATGAAAACCAAAGAGATACTTAAAAAGTTTTTACAAGCCCTGGGTGTTATTACAATTGCCCTGGTCTTCGTTGCCCTGGGTAACTGGCAGTTAGATCGCGCCGCATTTGTTACAGAGCTAAATGACGCCGCCAAGGTTATTGATCCCAAGGTTTATTCGCTAAGTGAATTAGCAGCCCCAACTGTTGCCTTGGATTCTCGAAATGTAAATAAGCAGGTTGCTACGAGCGGCTTTTATATTTCCAATTTTAAAGCACCGTTGCAGAGCGATAAAGATGGTGTTGTAAGTGACTGGGAGGTTGCTTTGCTACAAGTCGATGGATCGGGTCCACTTTCAGGAATTTTAGTTGTGCGCGGTTTATGGTCGGATCGATTGTTAAACTCAGAAGTTGTAATGTCTACCAGAATTGAATTAGCTGGCACCATGCAGCCACATCAAAATGATGATCGCGCCGAAAATGTGCCGGGAGTTATTTCTCGCCTTGATAGCAGCGTCATTGTTGGCCAAGCCAACTTGCAGTTATATGACGGTTTCATCATCGCTCAATCAGAGGTGACAGGTTCGGGCGAATTGATTCGCACTCGCGTCGTTGCGCAGGCACCAGTTTCCAGAGTCGCCGGTTATTACTGGCAACACATTTCCTATGTTGCAATCTGGTGGCTGATGGCGGCCATAGTTCTTTACCTTCCCTTCTATCGCCGAAAATCAGGCAAAGAAGCCATAGGCTTACCGCTATGAAATCTGCAGTCAATCGCTTTCGAGCCATGGCCATTATCTGTGGCGTTATGTCGCTCTTGTTGTGGTTTATTTACATGCCCGGCAAATACATGCTCGATGGCATCGAAGACCAAAAATATTTAATTGCGATTCCAATAGTTCATGGCTACCTATATATGGTCTATCTATTAACCGTCTTACAGGTTGGCGTTAAAGGTCGCTGGCATCTCTTGAAGGTTCTCTGGGTCATGTTGGCCGGCACCTTGCCTGTGGCATCTTTTATTGCAGAGCGCCGGATTGTTAAGCAGTATCCGTAAAGCGATCAAATCCGCGCTCTATCCATTTTATGAGTGGCGAATTGTTAGCGATCTTGATTTCTCAAAGACCCCGCGCCATGTTGGTGTGATCCTCGATGGCAATCGTCGTTTTGCAAGAGCGAATCCCAGTTCGCTAGATCCCAAGGGCCACCGCCGTGGTGCCAGCAAAATTGTGGAATTTCTTGGCTGGTGCGATGAAGCAAAAGTTGAAGTTGTCACCTTGTGGTTGCTTTCGACAGAAAACTTTAAACGCACCCCGGAAGAGTTAGATGGTCTGCTCAAGATTATTGGTGACACTGTCGATGAACTGCGTGCCACGGGTAAATGGAATATCAAAGCCGTTGGTGCGCTAGAACTTTTGCCGCCTTGGCTAAGCGAAAAATTGGCTAATTTGCCGCCTGTAATAAATGGTGGCGTGGAAGTAAATGTGGCAATTGGATACGGCGGGCGCCGAGAGATCGTCGATGCAGTTAAGGGATATCTGCAGGATAAAAGTGCCTACGGCGCTAACTTGGAAGATGCTGCCGCCGGGCTGACTACTGAAGAGATCTCAAAATATTTATATACCGCTGGCCAACCCGATCCAGAATTGTTGATCCGTACATCAGGCGAGCAGCGACTAGGTGGATTTTTATTGTGGCAGAGCGCCTTATCAGAATTCTATTTCTGCGAAGCATATTGGCCAGATTTTCGTCGCGTCGATTTCTTGCGCGCACTTCGTGCATATTCACAACGCCAACGTCGACTTGGCGCGTAGTCAGTCTTAACCAATAGTTAATTAGCCGCTATGGCGTGTCGCACTTAAAAGTGCGCTCTCCCGTTCTATCTTTTTCTAGTCAGAAGCAACATCCGTCCGGATAAAACTAAAGAGAATGCGAGAGCTGGCCATTGGCTACTCCAGTATCTACAGCTAAAAAAAGAGCTTTAAAAAAGACTTATGTTTTAGATACCAGCGTTTTATTGGCAGATCCGAACGCGCTCTTAAAATTCGAAGAGCATGAAGTAATTATTCCGATCGCAGTTATCGGAGAACTTGAAACCAAGCGAGACCACCCCGAACTTGGATATTTTGCGCGTGCAGCGCTGCGATCACTCGATGACCTGCGAATTACCCATGGCCGCCTGGATAAGCCACTAACGATAACCCCAGAAGGTGGCACACTTTCGGTCGAATTGAACCACACAGATTTAAGTACCTTGCCTCACGCCTTCTTGCGAGATGGCACCAATGACTCACGAATCTTGGCGATCGCAAAAAATTTAATGTCAGATGGAAAGCACGTTGTCTTGGTTACCAAAGATCTGCCACTTCGAGTTAAGGCATCAGCCGTTGGCGTTGAGGCGCAAGAATATTTAGCCGAACTAGTTTCCAATAGTGGATGGACCGGCATCGAAGAGATCAACGTTGGCCACAGCGTTATCGATGAACTTTATTCATCTGATCGCGCCGATCACGAGTGTGCACATCAATTGCCAGTGCACACTGGAATCGTTCTGCATTCAGAAAAAGGTAGCGCCCTTGCGCGAGTCACCGCTGACAAACGATTGCAGTTGGTTCGCGGCGATCGCAACGCATTCGGTCTGCATGGTCGTTCGGCCGAACAACGAATTGCCTTAGACCTTTTATTAGATCCCGACATTGGGATCATTTCACTGGGCGGTCGCGCCGGAACCGGTAAGTCGGCACTTGCACTTTGCGCCGGACTAGAAGCAGTAATGGAAAAGCGCATCCATAAAAAAGTTATTATTTTCCGCCCGCTCTATCCAGTCGGTGGACAAGAGCTTGGATATTTGCCGGGCAGTGAAGGCGAAAAAATGTCGCCTTGGGCGCAGGCGGTTTTCGATACTTTGGGCGCTCTGGTTTCGCAAGCCGTTATTGAAGAGGTAATGGCGCGCGGACTTATCGAAGTTCTGCCACTAACCCACATCCGTGGTCGCTCACTTCACGACTCATTTGTAATTGTTGACGAAGCCCAATCGCTCGAACGCGGCGTTCTCTTGACCGTGCTCTCGCGAATCGGCCAATCATCGCGAGTAGTCCTGACCCACGACGTCGCCCAGCGCGATAACTTGCGGGTCGGTCGCCACGATGGCGTGGTCGCCGTCGTTGAAACGCTCAAGGGGCATCCGCTCTTTGCCCACGTCACCTTGACTCGCAGCGAGCGCTCGCCGATCGCCGCCCTGGTCACCGAACTGCTGGAAGGCCCAATCTCCTAAAGCCGAGCGATGCCCCGAATAGGTCCTCTTTAAATCTCACACTCACAATTCGGACATATAGGACTTTGCCCTAACTGAGCAGGACTTTTCTCTGTCCACAGGTAGCGACTTTCCTGAGAATCTGCGCCACACGCATGTATTAATTTGCGACAACTCACCTCACTTGCCACCCTTAATGCATTCCCCGGCAGTTCCATTCGCCTATTTATAGGCAGATGGGCCATGGGCAAAAGAGTGAAGGAAGGCAGGCACGCGATGTACAGATTCTCAATTACCAATTCACATAGCTTTAAGTTGCGCGCCCTCTGGACACTGGTCGGCTCCTTCTTGCTGATCTCCACCGCCCAGCCAACTGCCTACGGCCTGGACTTTCCGATGACAACCAGTTTGTCCTTGCCGCAGTCAAGCAAGCTGACAATGTCGATCGCCTTATATTCTGAGGTCGACCTTTCCGAAGGCGCCGCCCTATACACCCAACTTGATCAGCGCCTAGATCTCTTTGCATCCCAAATGGCGTTGGCCGCAGCAATTAGTAACCAAGTTGAAATGGCTCGCACAATCGTTGGCGCCAAGAAGGTAGCCAAGGAGATCATGCTCTCTGAATATGGCTGGGATGCTGATCAATACACCTGTCTCAATCGCCTATGGACGAAGGAGAGCCATTGGAATTACAAGGCTCGTAATAAAAAATCAGGTGCCCACGGAATTCCGCAGGCTCTGCCGGCTAGCCGCATGGATGTAATTTCAACTGACTGGCGCACAAACCCAGTAACACAGATTCGTTGGGGACTTCGCTATATCGAAGCTCGCTATAACCAGCCATGTAAAGCTTGGGCAAAGTTCAAGCGCAGCCGTTATTACTAAAGTTTAAACTTCCGGCTTATTGCCAATCGAGATCATTTTGGAAGTCTGGGCAAAGAAGTCATTGCCCTTATCGTCAACAACGGTGAAGGCTGGGAAATCAACAACATCTATCTTCCAGACCGCTTCCATTCCTAGATCTTCAAAATCAAGAACTTCAACTTTCTTG
>CAWUTY010000020.1:0-11376 GCA_963925575.1 Candidatus Nanopelagicaceae bacterium | reverse complement strand
CAGCACGATCACGAGTGGAATGAAAGTTTTCACTGGAGTATTCTCTCTCACTTAACCAGATATCACGAACTCAGGTAGAGCGAAAGGTGCGCCCCATGGCCAAGGTGTTGCTACTAACAAACACCAATGGCGCCAGCGCGGAAGTTCTGCCTTCACTTGCTTTACTGCAACACACAGTCAAGATCATGCATGCCGAAGCAAGCGTGCTAATTGATTCACCTGTCATGGATATTGTTCTCGTTGATGCACGCCGTGATTTACCGGCCGCAAAGAACTTAACTCGTTTACTAACTTCAACTGGCGTTGGTGCACCAGTCATTGCGATTACCACAGAAGGCGGACTCTCTGCGATGAGCGCGGATTGGGGTGTTGACGATGTAATTCTCGATACCGCAGGACCTGCTGAAGTTGATGCACGCATTCGTATTTCAATCGGAGCCCACCTTGCAGCAATAACCGCAGCCGATCCAAGCGCGGGTGAAATTCGCACTGGCGATGTTGTTATCGATGAAGGTACATATACTGCAAAAATTAAAGGTCGCTCACTCGATTTAACATTTAAAGAATTCGAACTTCTAAAGTACTTGGCACAACATCCTGGTCGTGTATTTACTCGCGCACAGTTGTTGCAAGAAATCTGGGGCTATGACTATTTCGGAGGCACTCGCACAGTAGATGTTCACATCCGTCGCCTTCGTTCGAAGCTTGGCTCTGAATTTGAATCAATTATCGGCACAGTACGTAACGTTGGTTATCGCTTCACTCTTCCAAGTGGCGGTAAAGAGAGCCAAATCGCCGAGCGTGTATAACCGCTATGCGCCATATTCTTAAGATTCACCGCTTACTTAACGATCCGCTTCCAACAGCAAAACACGAATTCACAATCCGCACCTTTAATCCTGCAGAAGATAAAGATCGCTGGCTTGCACTAAATAATAAAGTCTTTACACACCATCCCGACCAAGGCAATTGGGCTTTGGCAGATCTTGAAAACCGTATGACCGAGAGTTGGTTTGATCCCGAAGGGTTTTTTCTTGCCGTAAAAGACGATGAAATAGTTGGTTTCGTGTGGACCAAGATCCACCAAGACCTTGTAAATCAAGATCCTGTTGGCGAGCTTTACGTTGTGGGAGTAGATCCAGACCATGCCCATCAAGGAATTGGCCGAGCTGTATCGGTTGCGGCAATTAATTACTTGATCGAAAAGGGTTTAAAGCGCTCAATGCTTTACGTCGATGCCGATAACGAAAAAGGCTTAGCGCTCTACACCAGCCTCGGCTTCAATTAATAGCTTGCACCCAGCGCGTTTATTAACCACTTCAGATTTGCTTTCTCGTGTTCAACATTATAAATATTGTCGAAGATGAAGTGGCAAACGCGATTACGAGTCTGAGTTGCATAGTGCATCCGGTTTTCAACCATTTGACAGCTTTTCAAAGTGCTCGCGTTAGGTAATCCAGAAAATATCAAATGTGTGGCTGGTACCCACAGATCTGTATAGTATTTTTGTGATAAAACTTGCCGTGCAAACCCTAATTTTATTTCTTTACCAATAGAACGTGTAGATATTGACTTAGGTACAACGCTTTGCCACTGTGGGTAACCTTTTTCTAGCGCAAGTGTACTTAGAGTCGCAATAAGTTGATCACGCAAGATTAACTCAAGTTTACCAATTAACTTATAGGTTTCGGCGTATCTTTCTAATTTCGATTGCACTGGCAAAGATTGCTACACACCGCCGACATAATGGACTTGCTATCCACAAGGTAGTTTATTATCCTTATCTAAAGGGCCAAAAGAGATCACTGGCGAAAGTTATATCGTTTGTCCCGCTTTGTCTTAAGTAGGATCACTGGCGAAAGTTATATCTCTTAGGCGTACCAAACGGACTTCATATCTAATATGGAGTCCGTTTGTATCTCTAAAAGTTGTTAACCAACCAAGTCAGCGCACATGGCGCGAAACGCTGCAGTATGAGCATCAACATCTGCAGCCGTTGTTGCCGGTGACATCAGCGCCATATTATGAAATGGCGTTAGCAAGAAACCATCGTTGAGCAGACGCAAGTGAATGTACTGCTCAAGATCGAAGTCGCCAGATTCGGCAGCTTCGCGCCCAGTACGTGGCGCCTTACCTTTAAAGATGTACTCACCACGCGCACCTAAACGATTGCAATGCCAATCCAAATCAAACTCAGCAATCGCTGCATCAACACCATCACTCCAGCGATCGCCAAGTGCGATCATCTCTTTAAACGCATCCGCTGTAAGAACTTCACTTAACGTCGCTCGCATCGCCGCAAGTGACAGCGCATTGCCAGCTAGCGTGCTGCCGATTCCGCCAGTATCAATTATTTCAAGTTCAACAAGTTTCTTAATCGAATTAGCAACGCTTTCTGTCATGCCGAATGTGCCAACTGGAATTCCACCAGCAATTGCTTTACCAATAGTTAAGAAATCAGGCTTTAACCCAAGATCTAGCGTCATTCCGCCAGGACCAACAGAAATTGTGTGGGTCTCATCGATGATCAATAACGCGCCATACTTCTTTGCCAACTCTTGAACGGCCATCAAATAGCCATCCTCAGGCAGAACAATTCCAACATTTGTCATCGCAGGTTCCATCAAGATAGCGGCAACATCACCGTGGGCGAGCGCTGCTTCCATCCCCGCAAGATCATTAAATTCCACAACCCGCGTTGTAACAGCCAAATCAACCGGCGCACCTAAATTGCCTTCGCGCTTAACGGTATGTCCCGCTTCATCTAAGGTTGCAAATGTTTCATCAACACTGCCATGATAACAACGATCAATCACAATGATCTTGCTGCGCCCAGTTATAAGGCGGCAGTAACGAATAACATGGCGGTTGGCATCTGTTGCTGTAACTGTAAATTGCCACTTTGGCAGCCCAAAACGTGCCGCCAGTTCTTTTGAAACAACTGCGGCATCCAAAGTTGGCAACATTGAAGTAATTCCGATATCCGCTTGGCGTTTAATCGCAGCAACGGTTGCATCCGGTGAGTGGCCCGTCATTGAGCCAGTGTCACCTAAACAAAAATCAATATAGGTATTGCCATCGATATCAGTGAACCTGGCGCCTTTTGCCTCTTTCACGAAAACCGGATGCGCACCTGGCCACTTAGCCATCCAAGACATCGGCACACCTTCATGCATAACTTTCCGCGAATCAGCAAATGCTTCCGAGCTCTTCTTGTGATTTGCTAAAAAACGGGCTTCTTCAACTTTACGAAGTTCGGCCAAATGAGTGCGATCAATTTGTTTAGACATATCTCAATCCTATGCTCTATTAATTAGGCTTCAGAGAATACAAATAAAGCTTCTATGTAATGCTCGCCAGTTATTCCTAAATTCTGCGCGTCAGGGGGCGCGGTCTGCGGTTCGATGCAAACTCCATCAGAATCTTCGTTATAGACAACCCACCATGGCGCATCAGATTCAACGTCAATACGTGCGGCATCTTCCCAAATAACTGCCGGAACGCCTTGAATTTCCGTGAAGGCATCATCCCAAGTGCCATTGGATGGGGCAACAAATTCACCAGTTGGCATTCCTTCATCATCGCGCTTAAGCATCTTTGCAGCTTTGAATTCAATCTCGGCGCTGCCCCCACGATCTAGATCGCGCGCAAACCACGGATGCATTCCAAACCATGCCGGCAGCGTGCAATCGCCTGGATCGTATTCCAGCGACCAGCGCACAGCATCATCTAATACTTCAATAGTCTGCTCAAAAGTGGCGCCTCCATATGGTTTTGGCAGATGCAACAAGGAACGACCTGGACCAATTTCTTGCCAAGAAGATGTAAAACCAAAACCATGAATTGCATGTGGCGGAGTTATATTTGTTGGCAGCTGTATTTCTTCACCATCGCCACCGCGCATAATCCCATCGCGAATTCGCCCAGCCCAAGGACCCATCGCATACCAACCATAATCCAACGGCCCTCCGCGATATGGAACAGTGAACTGCAAATCGCGCCAAGTGATCGATGAAATGCGTGCGCCATTATCTAAGTCAATTGCAATCTGAAATTCCGCGTCATCTATATATTGCATTGGGGCTCCGATTAAATCTTCGTTAGTTCGTGCTTATATGGAGGCTGCGCTCCCGCACGTGAACAGGTGATCGCAGCAGCTTTAGCTGCGCGAGTAAGTATTTTCTTTAAGCCTTCACCTTGCAAAGATAAAATCCCATCTTGAATCATTGCTTCCACAATAATCGCGCCAACTGTGTCGCCAGCGCCAACTGTGTCAGCTAAATCGATTTTCACACCGTGGGCCTCTTCAACGCCACCTTCGGTATAACCAATTGATCCGTTCACACCGCGCGTAACAACAACTAGTGCGGCACCATCTGAGACCCAACGCTTAGCAATCTCTTCAAATGGCTGATCAGGAAATAGCCAAGTTAAATCATCATCGCTGACCTTTATAACACTTGAAATAGCTGCCCATTTCTCAACCGCCGCCTGATATCTATCGCGATCACTCATCACCGATGGGCGAATATTTGGATCAAAGACAATCGGTGCGAATTCAGCCACCTGCAGCGCCCAGTCATAAAGCACTGATGCACCAGGCTCAACAATTGTTACCAAGGTGCCGATATGCAGCACATTTGGCTTATGCACCGAAGGATCAGGCAACCAATTCAAATCAAAATCAAAGGTGGCTGTGCCATCTATTTTAAATTCATAACTCGCTTTGCGATCTTCGCCCAAAGTGACAATCGCTAAACAAGTTGGTTTATCACTAGTTAGCGCCAGATCTAATTTAACTTCATCGGCCAATAGCTCAGCGCGCGCTGCAACACCATAGGCATCAGTTGATATCCCATCGATGAAGTGAACATCGTGTCCTAAGCGCGCCAGCGCCTTTGCTGTATTTGCAGGCCCGCCGCCAACAACAGCTCTGCGCTCTGGTGTGCCCGGCAATAAATCAATTAAAACTTCTCCGCAAACCCAGATGCTCATGCGTTTTCTCCTTGTCGCGCCAAATATTCGGTAATAACTTCAACGCCAAGTAAATGATCTTCAACTTGTGGCAATCCGCTAATCAACAAAATCCCCACCACCCCAACACCCGCAACGCTTAGCGCCAACCCACCACCATGAATTGCATGCAGCTCTTCACTTAAACCAGTCTCGGCATGCCAATCAACACTACGTTCTTCAGCGCTCACGCGCTCATGCATCGTTGATTTACCTGTCGCCATTACAACTCGCGCCTTACGCGCTACCCAAGAATCGTTATCAATTGTCGAACCAGTCAACGCAACTTTAAATACCGTCCACTGACCCAATCGAACTTCCACAATTATCGGCAATGCGCGCTGACTTGCCTTAGCGAATGCAATCTCACCAATTTCAATTGCTTGTGCCTGCGTAAGTGACGGTAGAACTAAAGCCTCGGCCTCGCGCGCCAGCCCTGCGCTCGTAAAGCCACCCGTCGTTTCAACCATGGGCTTATCTTGCCCTAACGTTGGCCTATGACGAATCCAGCGAAAATCAATATTCCAGCAACCGACCTTAACGTTCACCCGCTCTGTTTAGGCGGCAATGTCTTTGGATGGGGCGCCGACGAGAGCCAATCTCAGGCAGTTCTAGATGCATTCTCTGACCTCGGTGGCAATTTTATCGATAGCGCAGATGTTTACTCCGAATGGGTCGATGGTAATAAGGGCGGAGAATCCGAAACCATTATCGGTAACTGGATGAAATCTCGCGGCAACCGCCAGCAATTTGTTATCGCAACAAAAGTCGCCAAACTTTCAACACGCCCTGGCTTGCGCCCCGAAAATATCATCGCAGCTTGCAATGATTCGCTAAGGCGATTGCAGACCGATCACATAGATCTTTACTACTCACATCACGACGATAAGGACGTGCCGATTGCTGAAACGCTCGGCGCCTATCAACAACTAATTAACGAAGGAAAGATTCGCTACATCGGCGCATCACAACATACCGGCGCCCGCCTGCAAGAAGCGCTAGATATTGCAAGGAAGGAAAATCTGCCAAAGTATGTGTGCCTGCAAGATCATTACAACTTGATGGAACGCAGCCCTTTTGAAACAGAGCAGCAGCAAACTTTAAAACGTAACAATATTTCAGCGCTTCCTTTTTATGGACTGGCTCGTGGATTTCTTACCGGTAAATACCGCGCCGGGGTCAAAGTCGATTCAATTCGCGCAGAGGGCATCGCTGATTATCAAACCGATAAGGGCTACGCGCTCATCGAAGCCCTCGATGGAATTGCCAAAGCGCATAAATCGTCAATCTCTGCCGTCGCACTCGCCTGGCTGCGTGCTAATCCGCAGGTAAGTACCCCGATTGCATCTGCGCGCACTGTTGAGCAACTACATGAGATTATGCAGGTAGTTGATCTAACTAGTGATGAAGTCGCACTACTAAGCGCTCTTTAAGTACTTTTCCAGCGCTTCTCGGACGATCGCAGAAGCGGTCTCACCACGGCGCTTTGCCTCTTTATCAAGAGCCTTCTTTAACTTCACCGGTAAGCGAAATTGTATTTGTGGGGATTCTACAGAATTAGCAGTCAGAGAAGGCCGCCCTACTACCTTCTCAATAGCTGCAAGCGCTAGCCTTTCGGCGCGGGCATTGGTAATCCTCTTCCCGTTTTTGCCTAGGACAACAGTTTTTGAAAGGTCGACATCTGGACCCAAGGTGTACTTTATTTTTGCTTTGGTGGCCATTTTTTCCTCTTTCGTAAGACCGTTGGCATTACATGCGTAACTAACAAATAATCAGCTAAAACAATCGCAGTCACTTCTAACTCGAGTCCTCGATCATCTTCGCCAACCCAAATCTTTTGATCCTCGCCGTCTTCGCCTACGCCTATGTTTATAAGTGGTGAATATTGATCGATAACGTATAACGCGTGCACTTTTCCAATTCGGTGCTTACGCGCCGATTGGGTGAATTTAATTTGCATTTTCGCAACTTAGTTGCGCTAGCTGACATATTTAATTGTGTACCCCACAAATATAGCACGCATTGTGGATAAGTAAAATCGCCGCGTGCTTTCCAGATCTAGGCGACGCCAAGCCTGCAGGATAGACTTAACTCCATGCGTGTTTTCATCACCGGTGGAGCCGGCTTTATCGGTTCTCACCTATGTGATGCGCTGCTTGCCCAAGGCAACCAAGTTTCGATCCTGGACAACATGTCCACCGGCTCTGCCGCCAACATCGCCCACATCAAAGATCAGATCGAAATCCACCAAGGCGATATCCGCGATGTGGCCCTCGTTGAAAAACTGATGGCCCCTGCCGATCTGGTTCTTCATATGGCAGCTGCCCTTGGCGTTAACACAATTCTTGAAAACCCCATCGAATCTATTTCAACTAACTTCACTGGCTCTGAAGTAGTTCTAACGGCTGCAACAAAGCTAAATAAGCGCATCATCATTGCAAGTACTTCAGAGATTTACGGCAAGAACCCAAAGCAACCACTTTCTGAAACCGATGACCGCGTTGTCGGCACACCACAAAAGATCCGCTGGACTTACTCCGATGCCAAGGCTCTTGAGGAAGCCATCGCCCACGCACTATTTCTAACCAAGCAACTAAAAGTAACCACAGTGCGCCTCTTTAACACCGTTGGCCCACGTCAAACTGGGCGTTATGGAATGGTTCTTCCACGCTTTATCCAATCATCGCTCAAGAATGAACCAATCACAATTTACGGAGATGGCACGCAATCCCGCGTCTTCTGCCACGTACAAGACGCCGTAAAAGCAATCTTGACGCTAGCCGCAACAGATTCTGCAATTGGTCAGGTTTACAACATCGGCGGCATAGGCGAGACCACCATCAAAGAACTTGCAGAAAAGATAATCGAGCGCACCAAATCAACTTCCGTCATCACATTCACACCGTATGACGATGCCTACCCAGCAGGCTATGAAGATATGCAGCGCCGCGTGCCAGATATAACCAAAATCAAGACCAGTATCGGCTGGGCACAAGCAAATACTTTAGATAACATCATCGATGACGTTGCGTTGGAGATGAAGAAGTAAAGTTAAAGCCCTTTCGCGCCTGGCAATTTTCCTGTTGTATCAAAAACATATGGTGCACTAGCCAGAACTGCGTTCTTTTCGACAACATCATGCAACGTCACAACAATTGCAATCTCTGAACCGCCTAAAGCGCTTGATTGCTGACCATGCCAAGTACCAACAACGTCATCGTGCCAAGTCACATCAGCGCCAATTCGTCCTAGCTCTTCAATAACTAACTCTGCTGGGCTTTCCCGAGTATCAGCCACATTCGGCTTGTATGAAATGCCAATTACTTGAACTTTCTTGCCCTTTAAAGATCCACCGTTATCTGCTGCAACGCGCGACACTACATACTTCGGCATCTCTAAGTTAACTTCATTGGCCCGCTCGATAAACGTTGCCATCACACCAAGACTTTCGGCAACGTGTGCCAAGTAAGAAGGATCCACCGGAATGCAGTGCCCACCAACTCCCGCACCAGGGCTGAATTTCATAAATCCGTAAGGCTTTGTGTTGGCCGCTTCTAACGTCTCATGAACAGAGATACCCAAAGCATGTGCGATCTGAGCAAATTCATTAACCAGTGCAATGTTTACTTGTCTGAAAGTGTTTTCAAATAGCTTGGCTGCCTCGGCGACCTCAGGTGAACTAACTTCTACCAAGTTATCGCAGAAAGTTGCATAAAATTCACGTGTTCTCGTGGATGCCTCTGAGGTCAAACCCGCAAATAACCGAGGTGTATTTTTCTGATCCCAATCAACTCGACCCGGATCAACACGCTCAGGTGAAATTGCGTACAAATGTTCAATCTTGACGGGCGAAAATTTTTCAATTAATGGCTTTATAAAGTTGCGAATTGTTCCTGGAAATGAAGTTGACTCATTAATCACCAAGATCGAATGAGAAATATTCTCTGCAATAGTCTTACAGGCAGATTCAATAAAGGTTAAATCTGGTTTGCGCTCCTTATCAAGCGGCGTCGGAACAGCAATCACAACGATTTCTGCATCTGCAATATCCGCACCATTAGTTGATGCTCGATAATTCCCTGCGGCGATAGCAGACTTCAATACAGCGCTATCCACCCCTTCAATGTGCGAAATACCGAGATTTAACTGATGAACAACTTTTTGATTGTTGTCGAAACCGAGAACTTGATTAGCCTTTGAAGCAAAGGCAGCGATAGTCAGCCCTACATAGCCCTGCCCAATTATCGCGACTTTGGCCATTAAGGAAGTTTCTGCCATTTGTCATTCAGAGGGTCTAGTTCGATCATTTTTTGCTTCGCTTGGACTTTCTCTTCTGCCGTCGAATTCTTTACAGAATACAGACCTCTCCAAGCATCAAAGCTCTCAGGATTAAATTGCACTGCCGTCTTTGCGTACTTATGGGATAAATCAAATAATTTATTCTTCTCGAAGATTTGAACTGCATTCAGCAATCTAAATGTGTCTGTCGGGCTCAGATAACTAGGAGTCAAGGCTGCTTCAATATTTGGTAATTGCGAAGATTCCAAAGCAGTTTGAAATTTCGAATCTGCGCTAACCGGAGGGCAAGCAATAATCAATCCAACAACTAAACCTAGGCCGCCAATAAGTTGCGGTGAGAATATTTGTTCTTTGGACTTTCTCGATTTGCTCACTTTTTTACTATTTTCATTAGGTGATTTACCATCACCAAACGACTTTGTGTAAGCCAAGATTGCCCCGCCAAGTAACCATCCCCAAATAGCAAGACCAATCTGATTGATGCTGATAATGGACTGAATTTGATATCCAATCCACGCTGTCGTAAGTGCAACAAAAAGTCCGTCGTATTCGCGATTGCAAATTGTGTGGCGAATAATTGATATAGCCACCAGAGCAATCAAAGCCAAGTAGGGGACTAGTAAAGGTAGGCCACCAAATGCAAAAACATCAATCGGAACATTGTGTGCGGCATTCGTCACCGTGTCTGGTCCCGGCAAAATTAAAGCTTGCGCGTCTCGGGATCTGCGATACCAATCACCGTAAGAGTCAAAGCCGATGCCTGTTAACAAATTGTCTTTGGCCATATTTAATCCGGCTTGCCAGTATTCACCGCGCAGCGAAACCGATGTTTTATATATGTACTTAGTCAGTGGTCCTATCTGTAAGGCACCAAACATCGCAGTCAATCCGGCAACGATGACTCCAACTGAATAAAGCGGAAGGATAAATTTGTTACTAAACCGAGATCTCACAAGATAGAAACCCACTATAGCCAAGCCCCCCGCAAAGACCACGCGGCCTTGAATTGCATTGGACTGGATAATTTCATATATCGAAACTAGTGATGTGAGGGCAACCACAATTCGGATTTTTAATGAGACACCCTTGGTTAATGCAAATGCAATGAGCGATGAAGTAAAGAATCCTAGAAAAGCACCAATAAAGTTTGGGTTTCCGAAAGTCCCCAAAATATTTCCATATGGGTTGTCCCATCCGATGAAATCACCAAAGAGTAAAACGTAAAGGCAATAAGCCACATTAACCACACCTGCAAAAATCAAGCCATAGAGAATAAATCTAAAACTACTTTTCTCTCGCAGCGATGTGGCTGATATTAAAATTAATAAAAGAAAAACGTAGGTGAGAAATCCAGTATTTCTTCCATAAGTACCATAGATGTTCTGCTGCAAAGGAGAACCGCTATTTATAACTGCGTTAATTGAGGCCAGTATGAAGAGAGTGGAAATTAAAATTACAATGCGTTGATCTTTTATTGCTCCCAAGCCACCTGATAAAAAGATCGCTATCGCAGCCGTGGCAACTCCGCCCAATAAAAGGAATTTTGTGGCATTTACTGGGTCAGAAACTGAACCTGTGAGAACTAAGACCGTAATGGTTGCAGCTCCGACTGCCAGCAGTTTGCCAATGGTTTTCTCAGATGCATTATTCAACATGTCCAGAATCTTACTTTCATATTTGGCTTGAATGGCTCACATACGTGCCCTCAAAATCCGAAACCCGGCCCCCTCCGAAGAAGGAACCGGGTATCGGTTCTAGATCTTTAAAAGATCGAGGCTAATTAAGCCTTGAGCTTCTTCTGGATCTTGATTATTAGGTTTGTCAATGAAGTGATCTGTGCACGAAGTGCTGAGATCAATTTAGTGACCTGTGCTGATAGCTCTGCAACTGCATCTACAGCCTCTTGTGCCAAAGCTGTTGCTGCTTCTGCTGCTTCTGCTGCAGAAAGTGCCGCATCAGTTGCATCGTTAGCTGCTGCTGTTGCTTCTTCAGCTGCTGCCATTGTTGTTGTGTCACCAATTTCAACTGATTTACTTACAGCCACACCTTGAAGTGCAGTAGCAA
>CAWUTY010000019.1:0-18614 GCA_963925575.1 Candidatus Nanopelagicaceae bacterium | reverse complement strand
CGCCATCTTCGCTTCACCAAGTGATCTAAGGACGCTAATTGTTTTTCGCGAGATATCTGAGTCACTCTATGAGCCAAGGACTCCGGGTTGGAATGTGCGTGATTTATCGTTGATGCGAAGTGCTAATGAAGGTTTAGATTTGTATTTCGCTGGCTATTCGCCATCGAGTGAAATAGGCAAACTTATTGAGGAAGAAAAAATTAAGTTTGTCTCAAAACGTCGCCGCTTAAAGGTGACGAATCAGCCGTCTGTAAATGGTGAGTTACTACCTGGGCGCATCTTCACTTCGATACGAACCGCACTGAAGAATGGGCCGGTTCTATTTTTGGTCCCGCGAAAAGGTTATGCCAGCTCACTTATGTGTAAGAAATGTCGAAATATTGCGCTCTGTGAATGCGGAGGTAAGTTGTCAAAATCTGGCGTTAATGAACCACCTAGTTGTGTGCATTGTGGGGTCAAAGCCAATCTTAAAAAATGTAAATGGTGCGGCGCCGATTCCTTGGTGCTCCTAGGACGTGGGGCTGAAAGACATGCCGAAGAGATCGGTCGAGCGTTTCCGGGCTATCCAGTTTTTTATTCAAATGCGCAAAAGCCAATCGAGTCACAAGATGGACAACCTGCAATAGTTATTTCTACAACGGGAATGGTCCCAAGAGTTGCAAATGGATATAGCGCCGTTATCTTGCTGGAAGGAGATTCGTTCTTCTCGTTTGCAGATTTACGAGCGCAAGAGCGTGCACGCGAGTCATTTTTTGAAGCGGCATCTCATGTGTCTACAAAAGGTGAAATTGTCACCGTTATTGATTCAACACACCCCATCACGTCAGCGCTAACACAATGGAACCCTGCAACTATGGCGGCGCGTGAATTAAGTGATCGTAAGGAAGTTGGGCTACCACCATTTACCCGAGCAGTGCTGCTAGAGACCGAAAGCAAGGATGCAACCGGAATCATCACCGGAATACGAAAGGCAGTGTTCGATCAAAGGTTGCCTAGTTCGGTAATCGCACTCGGCCCCTCGCAAAGTTCAGGTGATCTTTCCAGAATCTTACTTACTTGCGAAATCTCGGAGAGCGATGCTTTCCTTAAATTTCTTCATGAGTTTCTTCGACATCGCGCAATTACCAAGAAGAGCAAGATCTTCTTGCGAGTAGATCCTTACGCACTTTCATCATAAGTATGCCTCTACGCTAGACTTGGTATATGTCTATTCAACCAATTCGCCTCTTCGGAGATCCTGTCTTGGTCACACCTGCATCTGAAGTCATCGACTTTGATAAAGAGCTACGAACACTTGTTGCCGACCTCACAGATACGATGCTGCAAGCCCCGGGCGTCGGCCTTGCCGCTCCGCAAATAGGGGTCGGCCTTAGGGTCTTTGTCTGGGATGTAGATGAAGCGCTGGGACATTTGATTAATCCGACGCTCGATCTCAGCGTTGAACTACAAGACGGCGAGGAAGGCTGTCTCTCATTTCCAGAGTTAAGTTATGAAACTCCGCGCGCCTTTCGTGCCGTTGCCAAGGGTTTCAATATGTACGGCGAGCCTGTAACCGTTGAAGGTACTGAACTTCTTGCTAGATGTTTACAACATGAAAACGATCATCTTGACGGGATCGTTTTTATCGATCGTCTCTCCGCCGATGATCGTAAATTGGCGATGAAAGAGATTCGCGAATCTGAATGGTTTTCCAGTGCCCAAGCAAAAGGCTTGAGCCCGAGTATTAAAACCTCACCCCACAACCTTTTTGGCGGAAGTATTTAGTGCGTATCTGTATAGCGGCAACGCCCCGCGTTGCGGTTCCGACTCTAGATGCTCTTTTTGAAAGTGGCCATCAAATCATCTCAGTGATAACGCGGCCAGATGCTCCTGCGGGCAGGGGGAGAGGTTTGAAATCTAGCGCGGTATCAGATTGGGCTAATTCCAAAAAAGTTCAACTGCACAAACCAGAATCTAGCGAGGATATTTCTTTGCTAGTTGCGCAATGTGATTTGGTAATCACTATTGGTTTTGGGTTGCTCTTGCCAGAAAAAGTGTTAAATATTCCGAAGTTTGGCTTTATAAATTTGCATTTCTCACTACTCCCGCGCTGGCGCGGAGCCGCGCCCGTCCAACGGGCTTTAGAAGCTGGGGATCACACCACCGGAGTTACCGTCTTTAAGTTAGATGCTGGAATGGACACAGGTCCTATTTATACATCTATACCTTTCGATATTAGTCCAACCACAAATACTCCTGATCTTCTTGAAAATTTAGCGTCACTAGGTGTGCAAGCGGTACTAGATGCTATCTCGATGATCGAAAGCGGACAGAGCCCTAAAATACAATCAAATGAAGGCGCCACTCGCGCTAACAAATTATCGACCGAGGAAGCAGAAATCGATTGGTCCGAAAACTCTTTGGCGATCGTAAATAAAGTCCGCGCTTTTTATCCAAACCCAGGAGCCTGGAGTACTTTCCGCGAGGTCAAGATAAAGATAGATGCTGCAACAATTAATGAATCGATATTGAAGCCGGGAGAAGTAGCGCTGCAAGGTAAGGCAGTTTTAGTTGGAACTGGTGATGGCACCATTGAACTATTGACGGTCAAACCCGCCGGCAAAAGTTCTATGTCCGCGGGGGCCTGGGCTAATGGGCAACACCTACATAGCAATGAAAAATTTGAGCAGTTCAATGGTTGAAGCCAGGCGTAATACCTTCAAATCACCCAAGCCGGATCGCGTGCGCTTACTGGTTTACGATATTTTGCAAGAGGTAAACCGTTCGGATGGATATTCGAACTTATTGCTCCCTCAAGCGCTGGCTGATGCTGATTTTGAACAGCGCGATAAAGGTTTCGCAACTGAATTGTTATATGGGACGCTTCGAATGCAGGGGCGCCATGATTACATTGCGGCCCAAGTTTCCGATCGGAGTTGGAATGAAGTCGATCCCGGAATTGTTGATGTGGTTCGCCTGGGCGCTCATCAGCTCTTTGAAATGAGGGTTCCTTCTCATGCTGCCGTATCTGCCACTGTTGAATTGGCTCGTAAGGTAATTGGTGAATCAAAGGCATCGTTTGTTAATGCGCTACTGCGCAAAATGAGTGCACAGACTTTGGACCAATGGCTTGAACCAGTAAACAAGATTAAAGATCCAGTTTCTCGTTTGGCAATTATGTATTCGCATCCAGAATGGATTGTCTCGGCTTACTACGATTTGCTGCGTGATTATGAAGAGGTAGAAAAACTTCTTTCGGCCAATAATTTACCGGCCAGTCCTACCTTAGTTTGGTGGCCGGGACGCTCAACGCAAGAGGAATTTATTTCTTTAGGTGCAGTTTCAACTGTCTATTCTCCATACGGATTAAAATATGAAGGTACACCAGCCTCGCTGGAGGCGATTCGCCACCGAAGAGCAGGAGTGCAAGATGAAGGCTCTCAGTTAGTTGCATCAATATTCGCATCGGTCGTCGCCGAAGAAAAATCATGGCTTGATTTATGTGCTGGCCCTGGCGGGAAAGCCGCACTTCTGGCATCACTTGCCAAAATCAACGGTAAAGATTTCACAGCCAATGAGATTTCTATGCCGCGATCTGAGTTAGTTAAACAAGTAATTGGGACTGCTCGTCTTTGGGTCGGCGATGGACGCGATATCGCATCACACAATGAGAAATTCGGTGCGATTCTGGCAGACGTCCCGTGCACTGGACTGGGCGCTCTTCGTCGTCGTCCTGAAGTTAGATGGCGACGACAAGTCAGTGATCTAAGAGCTCTGACTCAATTGCAGCGCGAGCTAAGCGAGGCCGCAATTTCTATTCTGGAAGTGGGTGGCTATTTTGGTTACGCGACATGTTCGCCGCATTTGGCTGAAACAAGTATTCAAGTCAAAGATATTCTAGATAGCCATCCCGAATTGGAACTTATTGATTTGACCGAGTATCTGCCGACAGAATTGCAAGGTGCGATTCGTGATGGTGCCCTCTCACTTTGGACTCATCGACACGAGACCGATGCGATGTACATGGCGGTTTTCCGCAAGAAAGATCCACTGAGCCTTTAGGCTTGGGATGTGACGAAATTGCAAGATATCCGTATTTCACCGAGTGTATTAAACGCCGATCGCGATAATTTACAACACGAGATTTCCAGAATCGCATCGGTTTCAGACTTGATTCACCTAGATATTATGGACGACAAATTTGTTCCGAATTTCTCATGGGATTTTGCAGCTGCAGAGTCCATCATCAAGAGCTGCCCGATTCCAGTGGACGCGCATTTGATGATTGAAGATGTGGATCGTCTAGCCCTTGATTATGCAGCCATTGGTACGGCAAGTGTGACGATTCATGTCGAAGCATCGAAATCACCTCGCGCAACGCTCAAGAACATTCGTGGCGCGGGTTCGCGCGCGGGACTAGCGCTCAAGCCGGGCACAGCGATAACAGATTATGAAGATTTATTAGATGTAGTAGATATGTTCTTGATAATGACTGTAGAACCGGGGTTCGGAGGTCAATCTTTTATGGGGGATATGATGCAAAAAGTTCGCCAGACTCGGGAACTTATCGGTGATCGACCTATCTGGTTGCAAGTAGATGGTGGCATATCACTGGATACGATCGCAATTGCTCGAGAAGCTGGGGCGGATACCTTCGTAGCAGGCTCCGCCGTTTTTAATTCAGCGGATCCGGCGCAGATGGTGAAAATACTCCGTCAGCGCGCTGTCAGTATCTAGTAAAGTACGGCTATGAAAACTTTTGACCAACTGTTCACCGAACTTGCTGAAAAAATTGAAAGTGGTGACGTTGAATCAGGTTCTGTAGCCGCAGTAAAGGGTGGTGTTCACAATATTGGTAAGAAGATATTGGAGGAGGCCGGCGAAGTGTGGCTTGCGGCCGAGCACGAAAGTGATGAAGCGCTAGCGCAGGAAATCAGCCAACTTATCTACCATCTTCAAACTTTAATGTTGGCTCGCGGGCTTACTCCATCTGATATCTACCGTTACCTATAGAAACGAGCGATAGTGCTAAAGATTGCTGTCCCAAATAAAGGTTCGCTAGCGGATTCATCTATCGCGATTTTAAAAGAGGCGGGCTACCGTCAAAGAGTAGACTCTCGAGATCTGATACTGGCAGATCCAGAAAATGGGGTCGAGTTTTACTACTTACGTCCCCGCGATATCGCACTCTATGTTGGTACCGGCGAGCTTGAAGCAGGTATCACGGGACGCGATTTACTTATTGACTCTGGCGCCAAAGCATCCGAAATTCTGCCCCTTGATTTTGGCGGTTCCACATTTCGTTTCGCCGGTCCAGCCGGCAAAACTTGGCAGGTAAAAGATATTGCCGATAAAAGAATCGCAACGGCCTACCCAGGTTTGGTATCAGATTACCTAGTGAGAAATAAATTAAAGGCGGATGTCGTCCGATTAGATGGCGCAGTTGAGAGCAGCGTTCGCTTAGGAGTTGCCGATATTATTGCCGATGTTGTTAGCACCGGAAACACTTTGAAACAGGCTGGCTTAGCTATATTTGGAGATCCGATTTTGCAGAGCGAAGCCATTTTGATCTCTCGCGAACTTTCCAATTTGCCATCCGAGCTAGAAATATTATTACGTCGACTGCAAGGTGTCGTAACTGCGCGTCAATACGTCTTGTTGGATTATGACATTCCAAAAATCAGCATTGATCAGGCTTGTACCATCACTCCAGGTTTAGAATCGCCGACAATTTCACCACTTCAAAAAGCCGACTGGGTGGCAGTGCGAGCCATGGTGCTACGCAAGGATACGAATAGGTTGATGGATGAACTTTGGGCCTTAGGTGCTCGCGGAATATTAGTAACAGATATTCACGCCTGTCGTTTATAGCGCCTCAGATTCCTCAATATCTTCGCGCGTGATTCCTAAAAGATAGAGGACTGAATCCAAGTACGGCGCCGATACCGAGCTATCAGCAGCCGCCTTAACTGCCGGTTTAGCGTTAAAAGCGATACCTAGCCCCGCAATTGAAATCATATCGAGATCGTTAGCGCCATCTCCGATGGCAATTGTTTGCTCCAGTGCGATGGAGTGCTCTGTAGCGAACTCGCGCAAGGCGTTGGCTTTGCCAGCACGATCAATGATTGGGCCAACTAAATTTCCAGTAATTTTTCCCTCGAGAATTTCCAGATTATTTGCTCGCATATGTTTGATGCCTAATTCAGCAACTATCGGAGCGATAACTCTTTCAAACCCGCCAGAGACCAGAGCTACGTGATGGCCAAGTTTGTGCATCGTGCGGACAAGTGTGCGGGCCCCGGGAGTTAAGGTGATCTCTTTCTGCACATCCGTTAGAACACTTTCTGGCAATCCGGCTAAAAACTTAACGCGGGCGCGCAAACTTGCTTCGAAATCCAACTCACCTCGCATAGCAGATTCGGTAATAGCGGCGATTTCAGCACCTTTTCCAGCCTTTTTGCCGAGAAGTTCAATCACCTCTTCTTAAATTAGCGTGGAATCAACATCCATCACAACTAATTTTTTTGCCCATCTCATTAACCCGCCGGGTGAGACTGCGATGTCGATCGAGTTTTGATTAGCGATATTTGCCAATTCAGTGCGTAGCGCCAGAATTGCAACTCCGGAGACGGTCAACTCGATCGCAGTCACTGGATAACTTGCGGTGCGGTGAATTCGCTCAATATTTCCCCCATTGACTGCAATTGCATGTGCCACTGCTGTGAATGCACTTGGGTTTAGTTCAGGCGCAAGGACAACTACGTGGCATAGCGCGCGCTTCGCGGCGATTGTTGAAATTGAACTTTCCTCAAAAGCCGAGGCGATATCTACTCCAAGTCGCTCTGAACACTCTTCCAGATCGGCTTCGATAGCTTTTGCATGGGCGGGGTTGACCGCTAATAAAACGGTGAGGATTACTCGTTCGCGAATAACCACTTGCTCTATATCAAGAATGGTCACTGCAAAAGGCGACAGGGTATGAAAGAGCCCTTCAGTAATACCTGGTTTATCCTCGCCAGATAGCAGGATGAGGCCAGTAAATTGCTCAGTTTTTCCATCGGTCATCATTAGATCGCCTAGATTATCGTGAATCACATCTAACTGAACCCAATTTAAGCCTGATTCCCGGTGATACGCGCTATCTTTTTCATCTATGGACAGCCAATCTCAGATGAGCATTCTTGCGATGCAAGGGGTGAGTGTCTCTCGTGGCGGTCGAGATATTTTAGGGCCTTTAGATTTTAAGATCCAGAACGGTGAACGTTGGGTGATTCTGGGGCCGAATGGTGCGGGGAAATCTACGCTCTTGAATATTCTGGCTACACGAATTTTTCCTACAAAAGGAACTGTAAAAATTTTAGATAAAGAGATGGGGAAAGTAGATTTATCTGAACTGCGAACACGTATAGGTATTTGCGCAAGTTTACTAGCAGAAGATATTCCAGATGATGAATTTGTTCGTGATGTGGTTTTAACGGCCGCCTATGCCATCGTCGGTAGATGGAATGAAAGTTATGATCTGTGGGATGAATCCCGAGCGGTTGCGCTATTGACAACATTTGGGGTGCGCACACTGGCCGAACGCAGATATTTTACGTTAAGTGATGGCGAAAAAAAGCGGGTGCAGATAGCTCGCGCTCTGATGGCGGATCCCGAATTATTACTTTTAGATGAGCCAACTGCCGGTCTCGATTTAGGTGGGCGTGAAGATTTACTACAAAGATTTGCGCAGTTTTCGCAGGATCCTTTAGCCCCAGCCAGTATTGTCGTTACACATCATATTGAAGAGATTCCGGCCGGAACAACACACGCGCTGATAATTAAAGATGGCAAGATCGCAGTGTCAGGACCAATTTTCGAAGTAATCACCACAGAACATATGTCGGCGGTATTTGGAATAAATATAAACGTGACAACTGATGGCCAAAGGTTTTTTGCGCGAAGCTCATGACTAGTTTCCGCAGTCAATTGCATCCATCCTGGGCGCAAGCGTTGCAAGATTTGCTTCCTTTGTTAGATGGAATTGAGAAGGGTCTGCTTGGTAAAAACTATCTGCCGAATCACGAGAATGTGATGAAAGCGCTCTCCCTCGATCTTGAAAAATGTAAGGTTTTGATCGTTGGCCAAGATCCTTACCCAAAAGTGGAGCATGCGATGGGTCTATCATTTTCGGTTCCAATTGATGTCAAGAAAATTCCACCAACTTTGCAGAATATTTTTAGAGAACTTGAATGGGATTTGGGCGTTGGTCAACCAATAAATGGCGATCTAAGTAACTGGCACGAACAGGGAGTGGTTATGTTAAATCGCACCCTCACCTGCGAGGCAGGAGAGAGCAACTCGCATACAAACTTAGGCTGGAGCCAGATTACAGATCGTTGCGCACAGGTGTTAGGTGAACGCGGTGTTATTGTCATCCTGTGGGGAAAGAAAGCAGCGGAACTAGTTAAGTTCTTTGCAGCGGATAAAGTAATCGCAAGCGCGCATCCCAGTCCGTTATCGGCCTATCGTGGATTCTTTGGAAGTAAACCTTTTAGCGGCGCCAATCGACTTTTGACACGTGATGGAAGAGCGGAAATAACATGGATAAAGAAGGACTCGGCCCCGCAAAATTAATTGCGAGGCCGAGTCCGTAGAAGTTTTCTTTAGCCTACCCAGGCGTTAATTGGGGCGGATAAGAAGTAGATCATAAATAATCCAGATACAAGTAGAAGAAGTGGGTGCACTTCTTTTCCGCGACCTTGGATATAGCGAATGACTACGTGAGTAACGAAGCCCGCACCAATGCCAACAGAGATGTTGTAGGTAAATGGCATCAAGATAATTGTTAAGAATGCTGGGATAGCAATCCCATAATCATCCCAATCAATTGCCTTTATCTGTGACATCATCAAGAAGCCAACGATCACAAGTGCCGGAGTTGCGGCTTCATATGGAATAATTGCCACAAGCGGGGCCAGAAATGTTGTTAGAAGGAAACAGGCTCCTGTAACAACAGATGCTAAACCAGTGCGTGCACCTTCTCCAACCCCAGCAGCTGATTCGATGTAGCTGGTATTTGATGAAATGCTGCCAGCTCCTCCCGCAACTGCTGCAATCGAGTCAACGAGGAGAATGCGATCGATATTTTCGACATTTCCATCTTTATCCGCAAGACCGGCTTCGTGGCCGATTGCAGTAACTGTTCCAACTGTGTCAAAGAAATCCGATAGGAGCAGAGTAAAGACGAGAAGAATCACGGTAATCAGTGGCACACGATCAAGTGATCCAAAGAGATTAAATTGTCCAAAGAGAGAGAAATCAGGGGTTGCCACGATTTTCTCTGGCATTGCTGGAACATTTAAATTCCAGCCCTTTGGATTTACTTCTCCAGTTGCTCCGTTAAAGAGTGGGCCAATCTTGAGCGTTGATTCAATCGCGATTGCGGCGATGGTCGCGATGATAATTCCAATGAGAATCGCTCCCTTAACCTTTTTTACGATCAAACCGATAGTAAGGAATAGGCCGAGAGCAAAGATAACTATTGGCCAACCAACCAGAGTTCCACCATCACCAAGAGTTACTGGAACTGGACCGGCGCTGGTGCGGCGTACAAACCCGGCATCAACTAAACCGATAAGAGCGATGAAAAGCCCGATACCAACTGAAATTGCAATCTTTAATTGCGCAGGAACGGCCTTGAATACTGCTGTTCTAAATCCAGTGAGAACGAGTATGGTGATAATTATTCCCTCAAGAACAATTAACCCCATAGCATCGGCCCAAGTCATTTGCGATGCGATACCTACCGCCACAAAAGTGTTTAGGCCTAAACCAGTTGCAATTGCCAGAGGGTATTTACCAATTACTCCCATCAGGATGGTTAATACACCTGCCATGAGTGCGGTCATTGCCGCAACGAGAGCCAGGTTTGGAGCATCTCCGCCGCCGATGAATTTTCCATCAGCATCTTTTGAGAGGCCGATGATTAGTGGATTAAGCGCCACGATGTAGGCCATTGTGAAGAAGGTGACGACTCCGCCACGAACTTCCCTTGCTACCGTGGAGCCACGTTGCGATATTTTGAAATAGCTATCGAGCATGACATGCCTTTCCTAATTTTGTTATCGGGGGTGGTTTCGACCCCGTGTGAAATGACGGCTCACAGACCGAGGGGATGAGGAAATTTAAGCGGAATAAGTGGTTACTTCGAGGTAAGGCGCGCTACTGCACCGAAAGAAACCGCCACGGCTTGGCCAACCAGTAGGGCAAAAAGGGCGGTACCAAGTCCGATTTTTCCGCCGAGCAGAGCGCCCACAATTAATACGGTGACCTCTATGCCCATTCGCACGCGCCCTACGCGAATTCCAGTTCTTTGATGGATGCCGGTCATGGCTCCATCGCGCGGGCCAGGCCCCAGACCACAGGTGATGTAAAGAGCGGATCCAACTCCGACAAGTGCGATGCCAAAAAGTGCTGATGCGATTCCACCAAGCAAGGATGTTTGCAAAGGCAAATGATCTACGCCGAATTGAATGGAAGCAGAAATTATTGCAATATTTGCCAGAGTTCCGAAACCAGGTTTTTCTTTCAAAGGTATCCAGAGTAAAAGAACTGCACAACCAGTGAAAAAAGTTGCCCAACCCAAAGTTAGTCCAGTCTTTAAACTTAAACCTTGTGCAAAAACTGTCCACGGGGCGTTGCCAATATTGGATTGCACAACAAAGGCGTCTCCGATACCGAAAATAGTTAGCCCAAAAAATAATATTAGAACACGTTTAAATGAGAGATCCCATCGGTGTTCAGCGCGCCAAGGGGTCTGTGGCACCGTTTTATGTGGCTTTAGGTGGGCAAGAATATCTTTAAAGCCAGTGGAAAGATGCATTGGGGGAGTTTATATCCATTTCAACTGCAAAGATCGTCTATCCTTCGAACTATGTTTGTTGGCTTTGGTACGGCGGTAAATATTGCAACCATAATTGGGGGAGCGGGGCTCGGAGTATTGATCGGGGCTCGTATGCTTCTGCGTACTCGCACTTTGATTACTGAGGTGCTTGGCCTTATAACAATACTGGGGGCGGTTAGCGCTTTGGCGCCGATGTGGGGTTCTCGATATATAGATGCTCTGCCAAAGGGATGGACACTTTTAGCGATATTAGGTTCACTGCTTATCGGTGGGATAATTGGTTCCGCTCTCAATTTAGAGTCAAAGTTAGATTCAATCGGTGAAGCTTTACGAAAGAAATTTGGCGCCCACGAGGAAAGTACATTTGTAGAAGGATTCGTTTCAGCATCTCTTCTCTTTGCGATTGGGCCTCTCGCAATTTTAGGATCAATTAGCGATGGCATGTCGACAGGTGTTGATCAACTACTTTTAAAATCTAGCCTCGACTTCTTTGCAGCAATGGCATTTGCGGCAAGTTTAGGTTGGGGGGTTGCCGCAGCTGCAATTCCAGTAGGCATTTATCAAGGCGCGTGGACGCTCATAGGTTTAGGACTTGGCAATATATTAAGTGGCTACCAGATTGATGCCATGACAATTACCGGTGGTCTGATGCTGGTTTGCATCGGGTTGCGGCTATTAAAAGTCAAAGATATTGCCGTAGGCAACTTGTTGCCAGCACTTTTCATCGCACCGCTTTTCGTCGCCCTACTGCACTCTTTTCAATAAAACTCTAGAAAGTAGTTGCGTCGATTACAAAGCGATATTTTACATCGCTTGATACGGTGCGATCGTATGCCTGATTGATATAGTCGGCTTTAATAACTTCAACATCGCTAACGATATTATGTTCTCCGCAGAAATTTAGCATCTCCTGCATCTCGGCGATCCCACCAATCATTGATCCCGAAAGAGATCTACGAGCGGGTAGTAAAGATCCAACTTCAACTGCATATGGCTTTCCGGGAAGACCAATGACCACAAGTGTTCCATCCACATTAAGCATCTGTAAATAGTCGTTGATATTTAATTCAGCGCTGACAGTATTAAGAATTAGATCAAAGTATTTGATCAAATCTTTATTGAAATCGGGGTTTTTCGTGGAAACGAAATGGTGCGCTCCCATAGCTTTTGCATCGCTCTCTTTGGAGGGTGAATGCGAGAAGACGGTTACTTCTGCGCCCATAGCAGCGGCGAACTTAACGCCCATATGCCCAAGGCCTCCTAGACCCATGACAGCAACTTTTTTGCCAGGCCCTGCTTTCCAATGTTTGATCGGTGAATAGAGGGTGATGCCTGCGCAAAGAAGTGGAGCAACTCCGTCTAGCGGTAAATTTTCGGGAATTGAAACTGCATAATCTTCATTGATCACCATCACATTGGAATAGCCTCCCATCGCTGGAGTTTTTCCATCGCGTTCGAGCTGGTTATATGTGCCAGTCATTCCTTCGATGCAATACTGTTGCAGACCTTTTAGGCATGAAGAGCATGTGCGACAGGAGTCAACGAAAACTCCAACACCAATGCGATCGCCGACTCTGAATTTTGTTACTGCACTACCAATTTGTGAAACGATTCCAGCAATCTCATGACCAGGAACCATTGGGAAGAGAGCGGGACCCCACTCCTCGCGGACCTGGTGAATATCGGAGTGGCAGATACCTGAATACTTAATATCTAGGCTGACATCGTGCTCACCCAAATCTCTGCGTTCGAACTCCCAAGCAGTCATCTCGGCGTGAGCTTTCATGGCTGCATATCCGCGTACTTTCATCATTTATCTCCCTTAGTGCTTTCGTTTTCGTCGGTAAATGGCAGTGGTTGCGGGGATGTATGTCCGGCGCGTGATGCTCTTGCGGTCACTTGGCGCATATGGTGGCGTCGGCAGAGTACTTCATATGCAATTTCAGAACCAGTTGTGACATCGCCTACGACAACTTGTTCGCCTTCTGTAACCATTACTCCACCAAGAGTTCTGGCATTATGAGTCGCACGGGAACCACACCAACAGAGAGCTTCAACTTGTAAGGTATTCACGCGATCGGCTAATTCAACTAAACGCGCTGAACCTGGGAAAAGTTTTGTACGAAAGTCGGCGAGAATCCCAAAGGCAAAGACATCAATTCCTAATCCATCGACTATCTTGGCTAATCCTTCAATTTGCTCAGGTTGATAAAACTGGGCCTCATCGCAGATTATGTAGTCGATACGATCACCAAGGGAGAGACGATCGACTACTAAGCGGTGAATATCTAAATCGGGATCGACTTCTATCGCAGCACTTTGCAACCCCAAACGAGAAGAAATAACTCCGCTGCCAGCTCGATCTTTGCTGGTAAAAATTAAACCAGTTCTGCCGCGGCTCTTATGGTTGTGCGCAGTCTGCAGAGCAAGCGTTGACTTGCCGCTATCCATAGTGCCGCAGTAATAAATCAATTCAGCCACAGGCGGCATCCTGCCATCTAAAAGGTGAAACCGCATTATTGCTCATCTAATTAGCCCAAGATCGGTTAGTACTCCACCCAGTTCAAGGGAGAGAGATTGACTCATTGCGACAGAGATGTGTGATGCATCGCGGTAAGCGACTATCTCATCAACGACAGCGGGACATTTATTGGTACACAGCCACGGAGTCGGATTTACTTCGATAAATCCACCAAATACTGGAGAGTCAGATTTCTCACTGTCATCACATTTTGCTCCACCATTTGAGGCCAGGCAATTTGGAATCTCCTGTTTGGGATGAGGGGTATCTGAGATGTAAATCAGCTTCGATGAAGCCCCTTGCAGGTTCTGATATGTCAATCTCTGACCATCCAACCACCAGCTTTGACGAGAAGAAAAATTATCTGGAACATCAAAGTGTTCAAAACCACTAAGAATGATGGCGTCAGGTTTCATTTCTTGCAAGCGCTTGATACTGTTTTCACGCCACTTAAAACAATCGCGATTTTTGTAGGCGCCAACTTCCACCTTCTTTATCTCAGCAGCTGGGCAGGCCGATTTTGTGAGACTTACCAATTTGAAACCGTTGTCATTGGCCAACTTCTCCAGCGCAGGAAACCACTGCGCGGCATGCGAATCGCCGTATAAAACGATGGTCTTATCTGAAGATTTGTCGCCATATGTGCAATCTCCTGAAAGCACTTCTCCATAATTTACGTGGCAGCCATCTCGGTACACCGTGGGTTTTTTCATTACTTCAGCGATTGATGTAGATCTGCCATTTGGCAACTTAATATCTCCACCGCCAGTAAACAAAATACCAACTGCTAGCGCCGCACATAACAGCGTAGAAAGGGTTGATGATTTAATAATCTTCTCGGTAGTAAATTCTCGCTTGGCTATGGGCTTTTCTAGGAAACGATGAGTTAGATCAGCGGCCAACGCAGTCAAAAGGATAAAGAAGATTCGCTCTAGCAGCGTTAAAGGGCGAGCGAATCTAGTGCTGGGCAGAACCAATAGCGGCCAATGCCATAAATACAATGGATATGAAATCTCGCCTAGCCATTGAACGACTCTTAATTTAGAAAAATCATTTAAAATCGGCGGCCAGTATGCGATGCCAGCGATCAAGATAGCGGTACCTAAGGTAGGTAAGAGTGCGTTATAACCAGGAAAGGGAGTGCGCTCTGAGAAGATATACACCGATGTCATCAGCATTATTAAGCCGGCCCATACCAATAAGGTCGGGGCTATCCTTCGCTTTGCCGAACTTTTTCCAGGAATGAAAAGTAAAAGCGCCCCAATACCGAGCTCCCAGGCACGGGTTGGTAGAGAGTAAAAGGCCCAGATTGGATTTGCCGTTGTTAAATATAGCGAAAACAAAAATGAAACGAGTGTTATCGCAAATACTCCGGTGGCAACGGCCGGGCGTTTTCCGATTTTCCAAAGCGAATAAATAAGTATGGGCCAGAAGATGTAGAACTGTTCTTCGACCGCGAGTGACCAATAATGAATTACGGGGGAAGGCGTGGCGTTGAGGTTCTGGTAATCATTTTGCCAAAAAGCAAATAAATAGTTCGACACATATAAAGAGGCGGCTAGTACGTCCTTTCCCAAATTGGTACGCACAGGTGATGGCAATACCAACCAGGAAAAGATCGCAGTAAGCGCCAAGATGCTCAGGGATGCAGGAAGTAATCGCTTTGCGCGGCGCAGATAAAAAGCCCCGTAGTTAAACTTCCCTGTATTGCCTATCTCTTTAATAATTATCCCAGTAATGAGATAACCCGAGATCACATAAAAAATGTCTACGCCGATGAAGCCCCCGGGGGATAACTTCGCATGAAAGAGAACGACTAGCGATGCGGCAAGTGCTCTTAGTGCTTGAATCTGGTGGATGCGGGGCTTAACTCTCAAACTGTCACCAGCGAAGTTATTGGTAGCTCGGGGTATTTATCCGATATTAATTTGCGACCTTCCAGAAAGCCTAACTCCATGAGAACTAGGACGCCTGCCACTTCTGCACCGCATCGTTTGGTTAGTTCTATAGCGGCCGCTAGCGTGCCACCAGTAGCTAGAACATCGTCAACGATTAACACATTCTGATTTGGTAGAAATGCATCAACATGAACTTCTATTTCATCGCTTCCATATTCCAGTCCGTATTTTGCTGAAATAGTTTGATATGGCAACTTCCCACTTTTGCGAATTGGCACGAAGGAAAGTTCGTTATGCGCAGCCAGGGCAGAGCCGAAAATGAATCCACGGGCTTCAATTCCAGCGATGACTTCAGCAGCGCCGCAGTTTTTAGACATCTCTTTAAGAATTAAATTAAAAGCCTGCGCGTTTGCCAACATAGGAGTTATATCTTGGAAGAGAATTCCTGGCTTTGGATAATCAGGTATCTCTCTTATTAGCGACAGCGCACCTTGCAGGTTCATAGGCCACCAATTCCATCATATGTTGCCTGTCCGAGTGAGTTTCTCATTCGGCCAATGTCGGTGTCCGAGTGAGTTTCTCATTCGGCCTATGTCGGTGTCCGAATGAGTTTCTCATTCGGCCTATGTCGTGTCGAGGAGGGGACTTGAACCCCTAAGCCCTTGCGGGCACTAACACCTCAAGCTAGCGCGTCTGCCAATTCCGCCACCCCGACCAGTGCAATGGCAACGATAGCAATGTCGAGGTCACGGCGCAAAAATGGCGCAAAAAAGAGGATCTGGGGGAGAATAACGACATGACAAATAGCAAAGTTTCAGATCTCACCGCTGTCGAAGACGAAGCGATTCGTATTTGTCAGGAATTGATCCGCATCCCTAGCGTTAATTACGGTGAAGGAAGAGGCGACGAAGCTGCCATTGCAGCATATGTAGTCGCATCACTTGCTGAGGTCGGAATTTCAGCCAAGATTTATGAATCTGCACCAAATCGATGCAATGTGATCGCGCGGATTAAAGGTTCCGATTCGAATCGTCCAGGTTTAGTTGTGCACGGCCATATCGATGTAGTCCCGGCGAACGCGGATGAATGGTCGGTAGATCCATTTAGTGGCCTGATAAAAGAGGGAATGATCTGGGGTCGCGGCGCAGTTGATATGAAGAACACCGACGCCATGATTTTGGCAATTGTGCGAGGCTGGGCAAGACGTGGCTATAAACCATCGCGCGACATCGTCCTGGCCTTCTTTGCTGATGAAGAAGCGGGCATGACTTATGGTTCCCGTTTCATGAGTGCAAAACATCCAGAAGTTTTTGCTGGATGTACGGAGGCGATTTCTGAAGTCGGGGGATTCTCGGTCACAGTTGCTGATGGAAAACGCTTGTATTTTGTTGAGGCAGCACAAAAGGGAATTCATTGGATGAAATTGACAGCACAAGGTCGCGCTGGACATGGATCAATGATGAACGATGAAAACGCAATCACCGCTTTAAGCGAGGCGGTAACTAAAATTGGAAAGTACGAATGGCCGCAACGTTATACGCAGACTGTGAAAGATCTGTTCCGCGAAGTCGCACGTGTCACTGGTAAGGCTTATGACGAAAAAGATCTCAGACCTTTGCTCAAAGAGATTGGCTCAACTGCGCGCATGATCGGAGCGACTTTGCAAAATACTGCCAATCCAACAATGTTAGAGGCGGGCTATAAGGCAAATGTAATTCCGGGTTCGGCCAGCGCGGTTATCGATGGTCGGTTTTTGCCAGGTTATGAAGAAGAGTTGGATGCAACGATCAGAGCAATTATTGGACCAGATATACAAATTGAAACTATTTCGCACGACATTGCACTGGAAGTCGATTTCAACGCTCCATTGGTTGAAGCAATGAAAGCGGCTCTCTTACGTGAGGATCCCGAAGGCATCCCTGTTCCGTATTTGATGAGTGGTGGAACTGATAACAAGGCGCTATCGGAGCTAGGAATCGTTGGTTATGGATTCTCACCACTGCGTTTGCCAGCAGATTTAGATTTCATGTCACTCTTTCACGGGGTAGATGAACGAGTGCCTGTTGATGGAATTCGTTTTGGCGTAAGAGTGTTAGCAGACTTCCTAGAACATGCTTGAGCTTGCAAACCTAACTTAGTCGGCAGAGATTTCGCTCAAGGCAGTTCTAACTACGTCAGGCAGAGTAATTTCTTCGCTGGCTAAAATCCCGCGAAGTTGCGCGCCTGTTCTGGCGCCGACAACAGCACTCGTTACTCCAGGAAAATCACGCACCCAAGCGAGGGCAACTTCAAGTGGCGAGTAACCTAAACCTTGCGCTGCCACACTTACCGCTTCAACGATACGGCGTGATCGCTCATCCAGATACGGCTCAATAAACGCTGCGAAGTGCGGTGTTGCGGCTCGGGAATCTGCCGGAATTCCGTTTCGGTATTTACCTGTAAGTGCGCCACGTCCGAGCGGTGACCATGCAATAAATCCGCGATTCAGGGCGCTGCTACATTGCAACACATCTGATTCAACACTTCTGTTTAAAAGTGAAAATTCGTTCTGTAACGTTGCAATAGGCGCCTTAGCGGTATTTGATTCTTGCAAAGAAATCGCGCGGGCACTTTGCCATCCGCTGAAATTAGAAATTCCAACGTAGCGTGCGCGTCCAGATGTGTATGCCCAGTCCAACGCTGAAAGCGTGTCTTCCAGTGGAATATTAGAATCCCAAATTTGAATCTGCCACAAGTCCACGTGATCGGTAGCTAAACGATTTAGAGAGCGGTCTAGCGATGCCATAAGTGATGTGCGTGAGGCATCAGTCTTGAGAGTTCCACCAACGTATGCCACGCCTGCTTTTGTTGCGAGCACAACATCTTCGCGATGGAAGAGCGTACCGATAAGCCCTCCGATTACGCGTTCAGCATCGCCATCACCGTAATGGCTGGCGCAGTCAAGGAAGTTGCCACCTGCTTCAATGTAAGCGCGGGCTTGATCGGCAGCCTCGTGCGTATCGGTATCGCGACCCCAGGTCATCGTTCCCAAACCAAGTCGCGAGAGTTGAAGTCCGCAATCGCCTGCCTGACGTAATTCCATGGCGCGACCATAGCAAGACGAGGCGATGAATTATCGCTAACCTTCCAACATGACACGGATACTTCTAATTCGTCACGCCCACTCGGTGGCAAATGACCGTGGCATATTGGCTGGAAGATCCGCCGGCGTTGTATTAACTGAACATGGCAAAAAACAAGCGATCGAGTTGGCTAAGAGATTGCAAGGAATTAGCGTCGCATCGATTCACATCAGCCCAATTGAGAGATGTCATCTAACAATGGCTCCTTT
>CAWUTY010000018.1:0-4444 GCA_963925575.1 Candidatus Nanopelagicaceae bacterium | reverse complement strand
TGGGCAAATCTTCGGTGAAATAGAAGTTGGTGCAAATATTCGCCCAGCAGGTATGGAGAGCAAGATCGGCGATGTACTTGTAACAGCAGGAACGCGAATTGCTCCTCCGATGGCAGGTTTATTTGCTGCGACAGGGCATGATGTTGTAAAAGTCGCGGTTCAACCGCGGGTAGCAATATTTTTTCTTGGTGATGAACTAATCCATTCTGGAGTGCCAATAGATGGTGCGATTCGAGATTCGCTCGGCCCGCAGTTACCAGCTTTGCTTACCAAGATGGGTGTGACGATTTTTTCTGCAGAATTTATTAAAGATGATCTCGAAGTGCTAAACGCCGAAATTGCAAAGGTGCTCGACTCCGTTGATTTAATCATCACAACCGGTGGAACGGCTGACGGCCCTCGAGATTATGTAAAACCTGTTCTTAAAAAATTAAGTGCCACTATGGTCTTTGATTGCGTCAAGGTTCGCCCCGGCTATCACGTTTTGCTTGCGCGGCTTTCAAAGAAGCCCAGAGATATTGCCTTCTTGGCATTGCCTGGAAATCCGCAATCTGCGCTCGCCGCGCTCTATTCATTCGGCGCACCGCTAATTGGGTCAATGCTCGGTGCTTCAAATAACGAAGCAACCGAAGTTGAACTATCTTCTTCTCTGTCGACCCCCGAGGGATTTTCTCGGCTAGTGCCAGGAACAGTTAATGGCAAGATATTTACACCAACAGCATATTTAGGTTCAGCAATGTTGCGTGGAGTCGCTCACGCACAAGGATTTGCGTTAATTAGCCCTGGAGTAAACCCAGCAGGTAGCAAAGCCCGCTGGATTCCTTTTGCTTTTTAAAATTAAATTATTATTGGAGCGGGTTCGTCTTCGCTGGCAAGGGAAGTCTTATGAATCGGATCAGAGCCTTTAGTTAGTGGTTGATTAGTCCCGCCAACTTGATTCGAGATAATTTCTGCAGCGATTGAAATAGCCGTTTCTTCTGGCGTTCTTCCACCGAGATCTAAACCAATTGGGGATTTAAGTCTGGCAAGTTCTGCATCGGTCATGCCAACTTCCTTGAGTCTTAAAAGTCGATCTTCATGGGTGCGTCTGCTTCCCATCGCGCCGATATAACCTGACTTGGTACGAAGAGCAATTTCAAGAACAGGCACATCAAATTTTGGATCGTGAGTAAGTACGCAGATAACTGTACTTTCATCGACTTCTACTTTTGGAAGATAGCGATGCGGCCAGTCAATAATTACCTCATCAGCATCAGGAAAGCGGCGCTTGGTTGCAAAGAGCTCGCGCGCATCACATACGATCACGTAGTAACCCATAAATTTTCCGATTCGCGCGACAGCTGCGGCAAAATCGATGGCGCCGAAGATGATCATGCGTGGCGCTGGCGCGAAAGATTCAACAAATACTGAGACATCATCCATACGATTTTCACCATTTGGACCAAGCTTTAAAGTCTTAGTAGTTCCATGCATCAGAAGCGCACGGGCGCCTTCGATGGCGGCATGGTCAAGCTGTGAATTTCCAAGAGTTCCTGAGGCATCATTTTTAGTGAGAACAATGCGCGCACCAATGCCGGTTTTGGCATTTACGAGCGTGGCTACAGCAACTGCCTGCTTCTCTTCAATTTTATCCGCCACATCAGCAAATTCAGGGAACGTGGCTTGATCAATATATTGGATATAAAGCTCAATTGTTCCGCCACAAGTTAGGCCGACGGCAAAGGCGTTGTCATCGCTTACGCCATAAGTTACAGATTGAGAAATTTTTGTCTTAAGGACTTCAAGTGATGCTTCGTGAATTGCACCTTCAACACATCCACCAGAAACGCTGCCGATTACTTCGCCTGAATCGAGTACGGCCATTGCAGCACCTACTGGTCGAGGAGCTGAGCTCCAGGTGCGAGTTACAGTTGCAAGGGCAAAAGGTTTTTTGGAGTTAAAAGATGGCAAAACCTCTTGAATGATTTCGCGCATGACGTAAAGTATAGCGATGCAAGTTGGAATTATCTTGGCCGCTGGGTCGGGCTCACGTATGGGTGGGCCAAAAGCAACCATAGAAATAGCTGGCCAACGTTTAGTCGATCGTGCGGTGACCATATTTCACGATGGCGGCATTAAAGATGTATATGTTGTTCTTGGAGCATGGCAGGGTGAAGTTCCGGGTGCGCAAGTTCTGATAAATCCAGATTGGCAGACCGGAATGGGAAGTTCACTTCGCGTCGGGATAGATGTGATACTGAAAAATCCAGAATATTCTGCGGCGATAATTTCGCTGGTAGACCTTCCGGGAATGACTGCGGCAGCAATTCGGGAAATTGCAGATTCTTCTCAGGAAATCGTGATGGGAACTTTTGAAGGAAAGCCCGGCCACCCAGTCAAATTTGCACGAAAATATTGGAATGAAATCATGGAGAGCGCTACCGGAGATTTTGGAGCCCGTAATTTTCTCAAAGGACGAGGCGATGTCTTCTTTATCGCCCTCGACCACCTGGCAGATGGGAGAGATGTAGATACCCCCGAAGATCTAGCTGGGGTGAGAGACGGAGTCTAGTTCGTATTGTGAACTTATAACGATGAGATAACTCTTCAAATTGGCTCATTTTTAAGTGCAAACTTCTTGTGGGTGCTAGTCCTGGATGTTAGGTTTCTACACACAATTAGGGAAGAGGGAAATCCATGGCCGTTGAATCTACTGGAAATGAACGCGGCAATCCTCGTTTATTTGAACTCATCGAGAACTCACCAAAGACTGGCGATAGCCCAACAATTTGGGCATGGCCACAAATTACAGAATTTTTAAAAGTAGCAAGTCAACCAGTGCAGGGGCCATGGCCGGCACATCAAGAAGCGAGACCAAACCCAGATGCAGATTCAATGCCAGTTGCAGTAAAAGACAAGAAGAGCAAGTAACCGTAAAACTCAATTAGGGGAAATTAAATATGTATCCATCAAGATTTAAATATGAATCTCCGAAGACAATTGCGGAAGCAATTAAATTGCTCGATGCGGGCAAAGGCGAGGCAAAGGTATTGGCAGGCGGACAGAGCCTTGTTCCAATGCTAAAACTTCGTTTTGCTTTCCCAGATCAAATTGTTGATATCAACAATATTCCTGGCCTTGATTACATCCGCTTTGATGCCGATGGTTCACTCCACATAGGCGCACTTGTTCGTCACGAACATTTGGAAAAGTCAGCAGAGATTGCAAAGCGCCAACCAACTATTGCAGCTGCGGCTCCGCTTGTTGCTGATCCAATTGTTCGCGCACGTGGAACCTTTGTTGGATCTGTCTGTCATGCTGACCCGCAAGGTGACTGGGCCGCGACAATGATCGCACTACACGGTTCGATCGTTGTTCAAGGTCCTAAAGGCAAGCGCACCATTGCGATGAAAGATTTTGTACTTGGTCCATATGCAAATTCTTTGAACTATAACGAAATTGCCATTGAAGCGGTGATCCCCGCCCCTAAAGGTGTTGCTCGTGGTGGCTACCTAAAGCTGGAACGTCGCGTCGGTGACTTCGCAACCGCATCAGTAGCAGTGGCTCTGGACATGAACGGTGACACAGTTCTAAATGCAGGTTTTGCACTTGCTGGTGTTGGTGGAAAGACCATCGACGCCAACGAAGCGGCATCAGCGCTAATTGGTCAGAAGTTGACCGAAGCAACAATTGCAAAGGCGGCAGCACTTGTGGCTGCTAAGGCAGAGCCTCGTACAGATCACCGTGGCTCAGCCGAATACAAGCGTCACATCATTGAAACATTTGTTAAGAGAATCCTCGTTGCCAACTCCGCACAGAAAGTAGCCTAAAAATGTCGAGCCTTTATGAAGAAATAAACACGCCTCCGGCAAGTGATATTCCGGTTCGCCGAGTAACGGTAAATGTAAATGGAGAAGCGCGCACAGCAAATGTTGAACCAAGACTCTTGCTCGCACATTTGCTTCGCCAAGGATTTAAGTTGACAGGTACTCACACCGGGTGCGACACAACTAACTGCGGCGCTTGCACAGTACTTTTCGATGGTCGCCCAATCAAAAGTTGCACAATGTTCGCTGTGCAGGCTGATGGCCATGATGTGCAAACAGTTGAGGGCCTTGCATCTGCAAGTGAACTCCACCCATTGCAAGAAGGCTTCAAGCAAGAGCATGCGCTGCAGTGCGGTTTCTGTACTCCAGGAATGATGATGGCAGCAAAGGCACTTCTCGAAGAGAATCTCAACCCAACCGAAGATGAAATTCGCTGGGCTCTTTCTGGCAACTTGTGTCGATGCACTGGTTACCAAAACATCGTCAAGGCGGTTCTTTGGGCTGCTGAAAAAATGCGCGCGGAACTCAACTAGGTCAGGGAGCGGGAAATTATGAGCTTAGACGAAGTCAAAATTGGTGGAATGGGCGCAAGCCGTCGCCGAGTTGAAGATAACCGTTTCATTCGCGGTAAAGGTAAT
>CAWUTY010000017.1:0-9802 GCA_963925575.1 Candidatus Nanopelagicaceae bacterium | reverse complement strand
TTCGAAGGGCTAAATGTTTTAGATCTATATGCAGGAACAGGTGCGATCGCACTCGAATCCTTATCTCGCGGAGCAGCGCTAGTTCATGCAGTCGAAAAAGATGAACAGGCACAGAAAAGTATTGCGAGTAATTACGAGGCTATTAAATCTGCACAGTGTCCTGGCACATTCCATCTATATGGCATGAGCGTTCATCGCTTCCTGCAGGATCCACCAATTGCGCCGTATCACTTTATATATATTGATCCACCGTATGAAATTGATGACCTTGATGTAATTGAAACTCTGATTCAACTGCAAGTGGGTGGGTTTTTGCATCCGCAGGCGTTGATTGCAGTGGAGCGAAATTCCAGGGTTAAGGAAATATCTTGGCCAGATGGATACACATCAGTTCGTGAAAAGAACTATGGACAAGCGAGCATTTTCTATGGTGCACCAGCGGATTCTGAGCCTGAGAATGGATAACCCGGTTAATCGTTGCTAGCGTTTACTCCATGAAGCGCGCCGTCTGCCCTGGGTCATTTGATCCCATCACATTTGGGCACCTAGACATCATCGAGCGCGCCAGTGAGCAATTTGATGAAGTCATTATTGCCGTCTTGGCTAATCGTACAAAAGCCAGCCTTTTCACAGTTGAAGAGCGGATGGAGATGATTCGCCAAACCACTTCAAAATTTAAAAATGTGAAGGTTGATTCATGGCATGGACTGCTAGTTGATTATTGCAAAGCAAATTCAATTCAGGCGATAGTCAAGGGCTTACGTGCAGTAACCGACTTTGACTATGAACTGCAGATGGCACAAATAAATTTACAAGGAACCGGTGTCGAAACTATGTTTATGGCAACTGCGCCGGCACATTCGTTTCTATCTTCATCTATAGTTAAAGAACTCGCGCATTTCGGCGGCGATGTCTCTTCCATGGTTCCAGGCATCGTAAATGATGCACTTAAAGCACGAGTAGCAGGGAAGTAAAAATGGATTCAATCGAGAAAATAAGTACCGCGATCACTCTTATCGAAGAAGCTCGCGGAGTTCCACTATCGGCATCTTGCGTTGTGCATCGTGGTGAAATTCTAGAAATCTTAGATGGCGCTAAAGAAGCGCTTCCGCAAGACCTGTATCGCGCCGAAGATATAATCGCCCAACGCGAGAAATTAATTGAAGAAGGTCGCTCTAGTTCTGAGCAGATGATTGCTACTGCTCGTGAAGATGTTGCGCGAATGATCGAACAGACCGCAATTGTTCAGGCCGCACGCGATGAAGCGCAGAGAATTCTCGATGAAGCGCGCGTGCTAGCAGCTGACGAGCGCGCCGAAGTAGAAAGTTATATCGATGGCCGCTTAGCCACCTTGGAAGTTATTCTAAATAAGACCATGGACGCGGTTGCCCGTGGCCGAGAGCGGCTAGACGGTGCCAACGATAAAGATGTACTTTCACAACTTGCTGACGATAAATAAAAGTCATTAAACCCAATAAATTCTAATGACTCGTGCATCCCAGGTATTTGAATTTAATACTCATGAACTACCTCGCCGAGCGGGGGAGATGAAGGAGTACCAACTAGATTTGGCGATTTTGGAACCAGTGGGCATTGCCCTCGTCGCCGTTCCGGCAGGTGATGTCATAGAAGTAGATATGCGCTTGGAATCTGTCACCGAAGGTGTTTTGCTCAGTGCGCAAATATTTGCAATCGCAAAAGGTGAATGTATTCGCTGCTTAGATCCAGTTGAGATTGAGGTCGAGCGCAAAATTCAAGAGCTCTATCGCTATGAGCCAACGTCAGATAAAGGTGGCAAGCGTGGCAAAAAAGCTGCCAAGGTAGTAGAAGATGATCTAGCCAGCGATGAAGAGTTATTCCTAGATGGCAGCGTTATGGATCTTGAGATTCCAATTAGAGATGCGATCGTGCTGGATCTTCCCGTTAACCCTCTCTGTTCTGAAGGCTGCCTAGGTCTCTGCCCGGATTGCGGTGAAAAGTGGGAGAAGCTGCCGCAAGACCATGCTCACGAGGCGATAGACGCTCGTTGGGCCGGGCTGCAAGGTTTGGATTTTAAGAATTCGCCCGAATAAGGGATACTTCCTCCATTAGTAGTAAGCCAGTCAGTATTAAGCCAGTCAGCATTAAGCCAGTCAGTATTAAGCCTTGACACAGAGTGTCTGAGGTCAGCAGAGATTAAGGACGATTACCGTGCCAGTACCAAAGCGAAAGATGTCTCGTTCGAAGACACGCTCACGCCGCAGCATGTGGAAGACAACTGCAGCATCCCTTGCAGCATGCCCACAATGCCAGCAACCAAAATTGACTCACACAGCTTGCCCAACTTGCGGAACATATAACCGCCGTCAGGTACTTGAGGTCTGATCTGTACTCTTCTTTAACTTCGCAACTCGGGATCTCACTTTCTCCCGAATTGCTTGAGTTAGCTTTTACGCATCGTTCATTCGCTTATGAAAACGGTGCCAAAGAAACCAACGAACGTCTTGAGTTCTTAGGTGATTCCGTTCTCGGATTAATAGTCACCGAAGAACTTTATTCGCGTTATCCAGATCTCGATGAATCACGTTTATCACCACTGCGTTCGGGCATTGTAAATATGCGGGCGCTCGCAGATATTGCGCGCACACTAGATCTCGGTAAATACATTCGCCTTGGTAAAGGTGAAGAAGTAACCGGCGGCCGCGATAAAAATTCGCTCCTGGCCGATGCTCTGGAAGCGTTAATTGGTGCGATTTATCTGGAGCTCGGATTTGCAAGCACGACAACAGTTGTTCGCGCGCTAATTAACGAGACTTTAGAAAGTGCCATGGCTAAGGGCGCAGGTCTTGATGGAAAAACCGCGCTGCAAGAATTAGTTTCATCCCTCGGTAAAGGCACCCTTGAATATCAAGTAACTGAAGAAGGGCCTGATCACGATAAGAGTTTTACCGCTGTGGCACTTGTTGCAGGGGAAGCGGTTGCAGAAGGTGTTGGTAAGAGCAAACGCGAAGCCGAACAATCGGCGGCCCGTTTAGCATTTGAAATTCTGGAAACCCTCAAGTAGTACTTCACTTGAGTCGCGTATATAAACACGTCACCTAAACGGTAGGTTTACGCCGTGTATTTAAAGAGTATGACGCTCAAGGGCTTTAAGTCCTTTGCATCATCTACGACCCTTCGCCTAGAACCAGGCATTACCTGTGTCGTCGGCCCTAATGGCTCTGGAAAATCAAATGTTGTTGATGCCCTCACCTGGGTAATGGGTGAGCAAGGTGCCAAATCACTTCGCGGCGGCAAAATGGAAGATGTCATTTTCGCTGGAACAAGCGGTCGTGCACCACTAGGGCGCGCAGAAGTTTCCTTAACAATCGATAACACTGATGGCGCCCTTCCTATTGATTACACCGAAGTTACTATTTCAAGAATACTTTTTCGCAACGGTCAAAGTGAATATCAGATTAATGGAGAAGCATCCCGCCTTTTAGATATTCAGGAACTCCTCAGCGACTCCGGAATCGGTCGCGAAATGCACGTAATCGTTGGTCAAGGCCAACTTGATGCGATCTTGTTGGCAACACCAGAAGAACGTCGCGGATTTATTGAAGAAGCGGCAGGTGTGCTTAAGCACCGCAAACGCAAAGAGAAGGCGCTTCGCAAATTAGATTCTATGCAGGCGAATTTGTCGCGTGTTCAGGATTTGACTGTCGAACTACGCCGCCAACTTCGCCCGCTTGGTAGGCAGGCCGAAGTTGCGAAAAAAGCTGCGACTATCCAAGCAGACCTTCGCGATGCAAAATTGCGTCTCCTTGCTGATGACTACATAGCTCTCTCCAAAACTTTAGATGCCGAAGTTGCTGACGAGACAGCGTTGCGTGAGCGACGTTCACTGGTTGAAGAGGAAGTTGAGAAGATTCGCCTGCGTGAAGAAACACTTGATGCGCAAGCAGCCTTTGAAAGTCCGCTATTAATTGCAGCACAAGAGAATTTTTATTCACTTAGCGCGCTCCGTGAAAAATTTCGCGGAACTCAATCACTTGCTCAAGAGCGTTCACGATTCCTGGCTGAAGAAGCTGAAGAAGCTCGTAACGCTGGTCGAGATCCAGACGCTCTTGATCTAGAAGCGGCGATGCTTCGCACTGAAGAAGCACAACTTCGTGCTGGAGTTGCAAACTCACGAAGCGCGCTGGCTGCAACTACACAAGAACTTGCGACTGCAGAAGCATCACTGAAAGCCGAAGAAGATAAAATCGCTGCGGCGATGAGAGCTATTGCCGACCAACGTGAAGGAACTGCGCGTCAAGAGGGCCACATCAAATCTCTTGCCGCACGCCTTGATGCCATAGCCGAGGAAATTGCCCGTTTAACAAAGGCGCGCGATGAAGCGCAGGCTCGCGCGCAAAGTGCACAGCGCGAGTACTCAACTTTCGAAATGGATATTGCTGGCGCAGATGCTGGCGAACTTGGCCTGGACTCTGAATTTGAAGTTGCTAAGCAGACCTTGGATTTGGCAAAATTGAATCTAAATAATCTAATTGAGGCCGAACGCGCTGCAGATCGTGAACGCAATGCGATTGAATCAAAGTTAGAGGCCATGCATCTCACCTCGCAATCACGCGATGGCGGTGCGGCGCTCATTAAAGATTCACGTGGGCTTTCAATTCTTGGCACTATCGCCTCGCTGGTACAGATCGAGCACGGATGGGAAGCAGCAACTGCTGCCGCACTTGGATCACTGGCGGACGCGATCGTGGTTCGCGATCTAACTTCAGCAGTTAGTGCACTTACAACTCTACGCAGTGAAAATTTAGGCCAAGCCGATGTCTTGGTTTACGAGCCCGGATCTACACCTGCAGCCTCCATCCCGGCAGGACTCACCCCGCTGACATCACATGTACGATCAAATGAGATTTCTGAACTACTGATCTCGCTGCTATCTACAACAGTTGTCGTGGAGAGTGTGCGTGATGCCGAAAGTATCTTGCGTGCGAACCCATCGTTGACCGTCGTAACTCGAGATGGCGATGTCATAACCGCTAAACGTGCTCGTGGCGGTTCTGCATCCTCAACATCACTTATTGAAATTAACGCGCTGGTTCAAGAGCTATCCAGGAAGTTAGAAACTATCTCGCATACCTGCGATCGCTTGAAATTTGAGATAGTCACAGTGCAAAGTGAAGTTGATTCCAATCAAGGTCTATTTGATGTAGCGCTCTCTAAGTTAAATGAATCCGATGCTCGTATTGCAGCGCTGACGGAACAACTTGCTGTCTCAGGACAGAATATGAAATCCGCATCCGCTGAAGTAGAACGCCTGAATCTGGCGATTGCAGAGGCAACTTCGGCCAAGGGTCGCGACGAAAATGAAGTCTCAATTGCATCTGCTCAGTTACAACAGCATGGTTACATTGCCGAACCAGATCACACCGTTGCCGAGAACTTACGCAATCAAGTTTCACTCGCGCGCACCGCAGAAGTAGAGGCCAGACTGGCAGTTCGTACTAGCGAAGAGCGAGTTGATTCAATCTCAGCTCGTGCAAAAACTTTAGAAGAAGCCGCACATACAGAACGAGAAGCATCAGAGCGTGCTGTATCACGGCGCGGGGCTCGTGCACGCGGCGCCCTTATTTCATCAGCCATTGCTGAGGCGGCCTATGAAGCGTTGATCCATATCGAACGATCTATTGCCAAAGCTGCGACAGAACGTGCTCGCCTAGAAGCATCTCGTTCTGATCGTGAAGGTGAAACTCTTACTGTTCGCTCACGTGGTCGTGAACTTGCCACAGTTCTTGAACAATTAACTTCTTCAGTACATAAAGATGAGATTGCGCGTGCGGAACAACGTATGCGTATCGAGGCGCTAGAGGTTAAATGCGTAGAGGAACTCGGCGTTGACACCGCAACGCTAGTCAATGAGTATGGCCCACAAAATGATGTTCCAACATTTATTGAGACTGACGCAGGTGAAATTGTTGCAACGGAGTTAATCCCTTATCGTCGCGAACAGCAAGAGAAGCGTTTGGCAGCGACTGAGCGTTCGCTGACTTTGCTTGGAAAGATCAATCCACTTGCTCTTGAAGAATATAATGCACTAGAAGAGCGCCTTAAATTCTTGGCTGAACAACTGGAAGACCTCAAGCGCACCAAGAAAGATTTACTCGACATCATCAAGGAAGTTGATGATCGCGTACAGCAAATCTTCATGGACGCTTTTGAAGAAACTGCCAAGCATTTCGAAGATATTTTCGCGCGCTTGTTCCCAGGTGGAGATGGCCGGCTAATTCTTACCAATCCGGACGATCCGCTAAATACTGGCGTTGATGTAGAAGCGCGTCCACCTGGAAAGCGAATCAAACGTCTCTCACTTTTATCTGGTGGAGAAAAGTCGCTAACAGCTGTGGCAATGTTAATTGCAATATTTAAGGCGCGCCCTAGTCCGTTCTACGTACTAGATGAAGTTGAAGCAGCGCTCGATGATGTAAACCTCGGTCGACTGTTGGTAATTTTGGAAGAGCTCCGCGAGAGTTCACAGTTGATTATCATTACCCACCAGAAGCGCACGATGGAAATTGCAGACGCGCTATATGGCGTAACCATGCGCGGTGATGGCGTAACTGAAGTTATCTCGCAACGCTTGCGTGATTCTGAATCTGCTTAATTAACTAGGTGTTTTGTGGGAATTTTCAGTAAGTTTTTTGCAAAAATAAAAGGTGAATCCACGGCAGATCCACTTGATTGGCAAGTACTTGAAACTGAACTTTTAGGCTCTGACCTTGGCCCAACCCTGACATCTCAGATAATTCAAAGTGCGAAGTCAATAAAAGGTGGCGATGCACTTGTCTCTCTAACTCAGATTTTAAATGAGCATCTCAGCGCTAAATCTCGTACTTTATCCAAAAGCGATCAGACAACGGTAATCATGGTCGTTGGAGTAAATGGCACTGGCAAAACAACTTCAGTTGCCAAGCTTGCAGCGCACTTAAAGTCATCAGGTAATTCAATCCTTCTTGCTGCGGCAGATACCTTTCGTGCGGCAGCAGTGGATCAATTGCAAACTTGGGGCAAGCGCGTCGGCGTTGAAGTGATTGCAGGTAGAGAGGGTGCCGAGCCGGCATCTGTCGCATTTGATGCCGCTACTCGCAGCAAAGAATTAAGTTCAGACTATTTGATCATTGATACAGCCGGTCGCCTACATAACAAGAGTGATTTAATGGCTGAACTCGAAAAGGTAAAACGGGTAGTAGAGAAAACTCTTGCTGTCAGTGAGGTACTGCTCGTTATAGATGCGACCACTGGGCAAAATGGAATCGCGCAGGCCAAGATCTTCACCGAAGCAGTTGCGGTCACCGGATTAATACTTACAAAGCTCGATGGCAGTGCGCGTGGTGGTGTGGCCTTGGCGATCGAAAGTGCCTTGGATATCCCTATCAAATTTATTGGCACGGGCGAAGGCGATACCGATTTTGCGGTATTTCAACCCGCCGCTTATATATCTGGCTTAATTTCGGATTAATTCCTCACTTCTGTAACAAGGCCGTAACACTAGGGCCGATTTTGTGACCCCGTCTTAACCTAAAAACCGAACCCCTGTAACCCGCGATCGGCATCTTTGCCCCATCTCAACGGCGAGGTTTCATAGGTTATGAGTGAAAGAAGAAACTAATGGAAGAAATTGTTCTTAATTCAGGTGATACCGCTTGGGTATTAGCAAGTACTGCTCTTGTTCTCTTGATGACTCCAGGTCTGGCATTTTTCTATGGCGGAATGGTTCGCGCGAAGAGTGTTTTAAATATGATGATGATGTCGATGATAACCATCGCAATCGTGAGTGTTCTTTGGGTGATTTACGGATTTGAATTGGCATTTGGTTACAAGGCCAATTCACCTTGGTACGGAAATATTTCATTCTCCGGTCTCGGGGGAGTTGTAAATGACTTCACCAATAACGGTGGGCTTTATCCAATTCCAGTTCTTGTTTTTGCAGCGTTCCAATTAATGTTCGCAATCATTACGCCCGCTCTAATTTCGGGAGCTATTGCAGATCGCACAAAGTTTACGGCTTGGGCAGTTTTCGTTGCCATTTGGTCAACTGTGGTCTACTTCCCAGTGGCACACTGGGTATTTGCATTTGGAAATAAAGTTGGTGATGTAGTTACTGGTACCGGTTACCTTGCAGGGAAAGGCGTACAGGATTTTGCGGGTGGAACAGCGGTACACATCAACGCAGGCGCTGCTGGCCTTGCACTTGCCATAATTCTTGGAAAACGCGTTGGCTGGCGCAAAGAAGCGATGCGTCCTCACTCGTTACCACTGGTAATGCTTGGTGCAGGACTGTTGTGGTTTGGTTGGTTTGGCTTCAACGCTGGGTCATCTCTTGCTGCAAACGGAACTGCAGGTTTGGCGTTTATGAATACACAAGTTGCAGCGGCCGGGGGACTTCTTGGTTGGTTGCTAGTTGAGAAAATTCGCAACGGACATGCCACATCTCTCGGAGCAGCATCTGGTGTGGTCGCAGGTTTAGTTGCAATTACTCCAGCATGTGCCTTCGTTGCTCCATGGGCTGCAGTTGTAATTGGACTCGTCGCTGGAGCGCTTTGCGCACTCGCTGTCAGTATCAAATATGCACTTGGCTTCGATGATTCACTCGATGTGGTTGCTGTTCACCTTGTAGGTGGAATCTGGGGATCACTTTCAATTGGACTATTCGGAACAAGTGTTGTCAACAGCCTTGGTCTCGATGGCGTGTTCTACGGTGGCGGTACAACACTGCTTCTCAAGCAGGCACTTGGCGTAGGACTCGTTCTTGCATATTCATTCGTTGCTACATTGATCATCGGTTTCATTATCGAAAAGACAATTGGTTTCCGCGTGAAGAAGGATGCCGAAGTTGAAGGCGTTGACCTCAGCGAACATGCTGAAACTGCTTATGAAATGTCAAGCTCATCACGTGGAGGTTCATTACTATGAAGTTAATTACAGCCATCTTGAAGCCATTCAAGTTAGATGAAGTAAAAGATGCACTACAGGCAGCCGGTGTTACTGGGATGACTGTTTCTGAGGCCAGTGGCTTCGGACGTCAAGGCGGTCACACTGAGGTTTACCGTGGCGCTGAATACACCGTTGATCTAGTACCGAAAGTTCGTCTCGAGGTATTAGTCGATGATAAAGATTCTGCGACGATCGTCGATGTGATCGTTAAGGCCGCATCTACGGGTTCTATCGGCGATGGAAAAGTTTGGACAACACCAGTTGATTCAATCGTCCGCGTCCGTACCGGTGAACGTGGAACGGATGCAATCTAACCTCCAGATCGCAACGTCTTAAGTCACCAGCAGTAAATAAGTAAGATAGTTGCATGGGTACACGTGAGCGGCGAGAGCGATCAAATGAGAGCGATCGTCTTTTAAACTCACTCTTTACCGGTGTAGCAGGGGTAGCACTCGCCGCGGTCGGTGGTTACGGCCGCGGTGAGCTATCTCCTGGCTCTGATTTAGATATTCTCTTTCTACACAATGGTCGAATAGATGAAGAAGATCTTTCTGACCTGGCAAATAAAGTTCTCTACCCTTTATGGGATAAATCATTTAAAGTTGATCATTCAGTTCGCACACGCACTGAAACCAGAGATGCTGCAGCAGATGACCTCAAAGTTGCACTTGGTTTATTGGATATCCGATTAATTTGTGGAGATTCGGATTTAGTTGCAGCGGTGCAGCACGATGCTATTGAAGATTGGCGCAATCGATCGCGTGATCGACTCGCAGAACTCCGTAAATCTCTCTCAGATCGCCACGACCGTGCCGGCGAACTCGCCTATTTACTCGAA
>CAWUTY010000016.1:0-2850 GCA_963925575.1 Candidatus Nanopelagicaceae bacterium | reverse complement strand
GGGACTGGCAGTTCACGAAGTTGTTCGGATGCGATGATCATGAGTACAGACTACCCCCGCCCTGCTAGTAACTCTAAAAAGCGCGCCTCATCAATGATGGTGACGCCAAGTTCTTGGGCTTTAGCCAGTTTTGAACCTGGGTCACTGCCAACTAATACATAATCCGTTTTCTTTGAAACAGATGCCACCGCTTTCCCACCATGCGCGGTAATTGTTTCGGCTATGGAATCTCGGGTGAAAGATTCCAATCCGCCAGTTACGACAAAGGTTAGACTCGCCAAAGTTTGTGGTAATTGCGCACTAGCTTGCGCCTGCATAACTACGCCTGCTCTTTGCCACTTGGCAATAATGTTGCGGTGCCAATCAACGGCAAACCATTCGATAATTGATTGCGCAATGGTTTCACCAAGTCCATCGATATTCGAAAGTTCAGTGACGCTGGCTTTTGCCACGGCATCCATCGAACCGAAGTTATTGGCTAAAGATTGTGCTGCAGTTGGACCGATGTGGCGAATAGAAAGTGCCACGATAATTCTCCAAAGTGGCCGTGTCTTAGCAACTTCAAGTGCGGCCAACAACTTTTCGGTATTTTTGCCAGTGCTGCCATCTTTCTTAGTAAAGAATTCTGAGCGAGTTAACGATTCAGCGGTCACATCAAATAGATCTGATTCATCCGTGATGATTTGATCTGTTAGGAGCGCAATCGCCGCTTCCAACCCAAGGACATCGATATCTAAAGCAGCGCGTGAGCCTATGTAATAAATACGCTCTCGCAACTGCGCCGGACAACTTCTGGTGTTGGGACAGCGAATATCCACATCGCCCACGGTAATCGCACGCAATTCACTGGCACATTCGGGACAGTTGGTCGGCATCACAAATGCGCGTTCTTTTCCAGTGCGCTGTGACAAAACGGGCCCCAGAACTTCGGGAATGACATCGCCAGCTTTTCGAATTATTACCGTGTCACCGATCAAGACGCCTTTGCGTTCGATCTCTTCTTGATTATGCAGGGTTGCGTTGGTGACAGTTGAACCCGCAACTTTTACGGGTTCCATAAAGGCAAATGGCGTTACGCGCCCGGTGCGGCCGACGCTGACTTTTATATCCAATAATTTGGTGGTGACTTCTTCAGGGGGATATTTATAGGCGATCGCCCATTTAGGTGCGCGTGAAGTAAAACCTAACTTTTTCTGCTCGGCCACGCCATCGACTTTAATAACAACACCATCTATCTCGTGTTCGACGTCGTGGCGATGTTCGTTGTAATGCGCAATAAATTCTTCAACTTCTGTTCGTGTGCCGCATACTTTAAAGCGTTCAGAGGTTGGCATACCAAGTGAGCGCAATTGCGAATATGCATCAGATTGAGATGAGAAAATAATTCCTTCACTGGCACCAACGCCGTGAACTACGACGCTAAGAGCACGGCTAGCGGTTATGCGTGGATCTTTCTGACGCAGTGACCCTGCCGCACAGTTGCGGGGATTGGCAAATAGTTGCTTGCCGGCTTCTTCAAGTTCTTCATTTAATTGGTTAAATGCGGCAACCGGCAAGAAAACTTCGCCGCGGATTTCAATTAAAGATGGGATCTTCTTGCCAATCAAAGTGTGTGGCAAACCCTTGATGGTCTTGACGTTTAAGGTCACATCTTCACCTGTTACGCCATTGCCGCGGGTGAGCGCTCTAATTAACTGGCCATCTTCATATAACAAGTTAATTGCTAGCCCATCAACTTTTAACTCACATAAATATTGTGGGCTAGGACTCTCTTTTTCGACCCGATCAAACCAAGCGGCAAGTTCTTCGGTGTCGAAAACATTATCAAGGCTCATCATTTTTTCGATGTGATCGCGCTGTTCAAAGGTGGTTGCAAAACCTCCGCCAACGCCCAAGGTCGGAGAGTCTGGTTCTAGTAGCTCTGGATGATTGGCTTCAAGTGCCTGCAACTCTTTGAGAAGGGCATCAAATTGCGCATCGGTAATCGTTGGCGCATCCAAAACGTAATACTTAAATTGGTGATCACGAATCTCTTTTATTAATTCAGAGATGCGATGGCGTGCTTGATTACTCATGCGCTCTCGCAGATAGTTGCCGATCCGACCACGCGATCGCCGTCGTAAATAACTAGCGCCTGCCCATTAGCGATTCCAAGTAAAGGTTTATCTAATTCAGCAACTAAACGCGTTCCATCAAAGTAATAGGTGCAATCTAAAGCTGCCCCATGCGCACGCACCTGGGCAAAGCCACGCAGTGGTTTTTCATCAACGGCCGGACCACACCAGATCGTCTTTTCACCAATTAATTTACTAACCGCTAACTCTTCGCGGGCACCGACTACAACAGTGTTTGTGACTGGTTCGATCTTTAATACAAATCGGGGTGACCCATCGGCGGTAGGAATTGTTAGCCCTAAACCTTTTCGTTGGCCGATCGTGTAGGTGTAAGCGCCTTGATGTTCACCAATTTTATTGCCCGCGTTATCAACGATTGGTCCGACTTCACTTCCTAAACGATCGCGCAACCAACCAGCGTTATCACCTGATGGAACGAAGCAGATATCGTGGCTATCTGGTTTTTGCGCCACCGCTAAGCCACGTGCTTCGGCTTCAATACGAATATCAATTTTTTCGGTATCGCCTAGTGGAAAGATCGCACCATTTATTTGTTCAGTAGTTAGAACTGCAAGGACATATGACTGATCTTTCAGCGGATCAACTGCGCGGTGCAGCGTCTTTCCCATTGGTCCGATCTGGGTGCGCGCATAGTGTCCAGTGACAACGCCATCAAAACCCATAGCTTTGGCACGATCTAGAACTGCTGCAAACTTTATTTTTTCATTACAACGCA
>CAWUTY010000015.1:0-9919 GCA_963925575.1 Candidatus Nanopelagicaceae bacterium | reverse complement strand
AACCTTGAACGCAACGCCAAGTCCAACGCCATCTAGGAAAACGTGACCACCCATCGCAAGTGCGCCCAAGGTGCCTGCAATATTCTGATGTTCATGGTCGTGGCCGTAATCTGATTCGGCAGGTTCATGGCTACCAAAGACACCTTCGATAATGTGAAGTGATAAGAACCCGGCCAATATGGCAACAGAGACTTGTGGGACGCCAAGGAATGAACCGGTATTCATTTCAAATACTTCTGGCAGTAGATCAAAGCCGACTAATCCAAGGAGCAAGCCGGCAGAAAGGCCCAAGATTAGGTGGAAGCGATCATTTGATTTTAGAGCGACGTAGCCCCCAGAAAAAGTCGCCAACACAGTTATTGCAGCAAAGGCGATGGCCATGTTCATGCGTGAAGGATATCGCTATTACTCTTATGCTCATGATCGCTATTGCACGCTTTGAAGTTCCACTGGCCGAAAGTGCTGCTTTTGCAATCGATGCCAAGACCGCATTTGAAGCTCTGGCATCTTGCGCCGGATTCATTGATGGCGAATACGGACAAAATCTTGATCAAAGTACTTTGTGGGCAATTGTGACTCGATGGGAAAATGTTGGCTCATATCGACGCGCGCTTAGTGCGATGCGCACAAAGTTAGAAGCGATTCCACTTCTAGCGCGCGCAATTGATGAACCTGGGGCGTACGAGATAAACTGAGGGCACGAATGCAACGATCGTTGCTTTTCGCCGACAGCCAGCCGGATGGGAAATTGAAATGGCCGTAGATCGTTTAGAAAATATAGTTTCACTTGCCAAGCGACGTGGATTTGTTTATCCCTCATCAGAAATTTACGGCGGATTGCGCGCCTCTTGGGATTACGGTCCGCTCGGAGTTGAACTTAAAAACAATGTAAAGCGCCAATGGTGGAAATCAATGGTGATGGGCCGCGAAGATGTTGTCGGTCTTGATTCATGTGTGATCTTGGCGCGCGAAGTCTGGGAAGCATCTGGCCACGTTGCCACATTTAGTGATCCGCTAACTGAATGTACTTCTTGCCACAAGCGCTATCGCGCAGATCATTTGGAAGAGGCGTATGAGGCAAAGCATAAGAAGAAGCCAGAATCGCTTACTGAAGTTAACTGCCCCGCTTGTGGTAACAAAGGTCAGTTCACAACTCCTAAGCAGTTCTCTGGCTTGTTGAAAACTTATCTCGGACCAGTAGAAGATGAATCAGGGCTTGCATACTTGCGCCCTGAAACCGCCCAAGGAATTTTTATTAACTTTGATCAGGTAATGACAACTTCTCGCCGCAAGCCACCATTTGGTATTGGCCAGATTGGAAAGTCATTCCGCAATGAAATTACGCCAGGAAACTTCATCTTCCGCACTCGCGAATTCGAGCAGATGGAGATGGAATTCTTCGTCGTGCCGGGAACAGATGAAGATTGGCACCAGTACTGGATCGATACCCGCCTTGCTTGGTATAAAGATCTAGGTATTAATCCAGATCGCTTGCGCATTTTCGATCATCCAAAAGAAAAATTGTCACACTATTCAAAGCGCACTGCAGATATTGAATATAAGTTTGAATTTGCTGGCACCGAATGGGGCGAGCTCGAAGGTATTGCAAACCGCACCGACTTTGATCTAAAGGCGCATTCAGCAGCATCAGGTAAGGATCTTTCTTACTTTGATCAAGAGAAGAACGAACGCTGGACACCATTTGTTATTGAACCTGCCGCTGGCGTTGATCGCTGCACACTTACTTTCTTGATGGATGCATTCACAGAAGATGAAGCTCCAAATGCTAAGGGTGAGATGGAAAAGCGCGCGGTGCTTAAGCTAGATCATCGTTTAGCGCCAGTAAAGGTTGCAGTATTGCCACTTTCACGTAATGCCGATCTTTCTCCAAAGGCGCGCGATTTAGCAGCGCAGTTGCGCAAGAACTGGAATATCGATTTCGATGATTCAGGTGCAATCGGTCGTCGCTATCGTCGTCAAGATGAAATCGGAACGCCGTATTGCATCACTATTGACTTTGAAACACTGGAAGATCAGGCAGTGACAATTCGCGACCGCGACACAATGGCGCAAGAACGCATCGCACTTGATCAAGTTGAAGCTTGGCTTGCTCCTAAATTATTAGGCTGTTAAGTAAATGGCTTTAACTCTTCCGCTTGCAAGTGGTGACCACGTAATTGATCCACCTGTGGTGCTTGCGCCGATGGCGGGAATTACTAACTCTGCTTTTCGTGCATTATGTCGCGAACAAGGTGCTGGTCTATTTGTCTCTGAAATGGTTACTGCGCGCGCTTTAATTGAAAGACGCCCAGATACATTGCGAATGATTGCTCCCGGCGCTGGCGAATGGCCACGTTCGGTGCAGCTATACAGCGTTGATCCGCACACCATGCGAGCAGCTGTAACAATGATCGGTAAAGAAAATTTAGCCGATCACATTGATATGAACTTCGGTTGTCCTGTACCAAAAGTAACTCGCAAAGGTGGGGGAGCAGCGCTTCCCTATAAACGTAAATTGTTTGCATCAATTGTTGATGCGGCAGTACAAGCAGCGAAACCATTTGGAATTCCGGTAACTGTGAAGATGCGAATCGGAATTGATACCGATCACCACACATACTTAGAAGCAGCAAAGTCAGCATCTGATAGCGGCGTTGCTTGGGTTGCACTGCATGCCCGCACTGCAGAACAGATGTATGAAGGTAAAGCAGATTGGTCGGCTATCGCACGATTAGTTGAGCACTTAAAACCAACCGGAACACCTGTTCTTGGTAATGGCGATATCTGGTCTGGTGGCGATGGTTTGGCAATGATGAAAGAGACAGGTTGTGCTGGCGTTGTGGTTGGACGCGGCTGCTTGGGCAGACCTTGGTTATTTGCAGATTTGGTAGAAGCATTTGCTGGTGGCAATAAGAAAGTGTTGCCAACCTTGCATGAAGTGCGTGAAGTTATGTTCCGTCACGGCGAACTAATTGTTGATTATTTTGAATCAGAAGATCGTGGTTGTCGTGACCTTCGCAAACACATGGCCTGGTATTTAAAGGGTTTTAGAGTGCCAAGTGAGCTGCGTCGCCAATTTGGGATGCATTCTTCTTTGGCCGAGCTACGTCAATTATTGGATCAATTAACTGATCAGCCTTACCCAGTTGATATTGCAGAGAAACCACGCGGTCGCGTAAGTCATGGTCGCCCACCAACGCTTCCTGATGGTTGGTTACTTGATCCAAATGAGGATGTATCTGTCGAACTAGAGGATGCGATTTCAGGCGGATGATTTTCTTCAAAATTATTCGTCGGGTAATTGCTGCCATTTTGTTGGTTGTTATCGCTGTACCTTTATACGCACTCGGTGTTACATGGCAGGCCGCCAACAACACTTTAACTCGCAAAGGTGATGTCATAGTTGTTTTGGGCGCTGCGCAGTTAAATGGTCGCCCTGGTGAAGTTTTAGAGGCGCGATTGATGGAAGCAAAACGAATTTATGATTTAGGAATGGCACCTCACATCATTACTGTCGGAGCAGGTGCACCTGGTGATCGCACGACGGAGGCGGCATCAGGAAAATATTGGCTTAGCACTAACGGAATCAAATCAAAGAAAGTTACCGCGCTAGAAGTCGGACGTGATACTTGGGTATCAACCGAAAATTATGTAAAGTTTATGAAGATAAAGGATATGAAAGATGTAATTATTGTGACTGATCCATTTCATTGCCGTCGCGCAATGACTATGGCAAATGATTTAGGAGCAGTTGCAAGCTGCTCACCTGTTAAGACTGGACCAAATGCACTAACAAATTCTGGAAAACGCTATTTAATGCGCGAAGCTGGGGCATATCTGGCATACGTGAGCCTTGGCAGGCGCGGCATTCATATCAGCGATCATTTAAGGTAGGGCTATGAGCACGGCAAAAAATTACAGTGAAGCCGATCAAGAGCGCTTTCTCTTTGAGCCCGCCAAGCGCGCTGGCCGCACTGAATTTATGCGCGATCGCGCCCGGGTTATTCATTCTGCAGCACTTCGCAGATTAGCTGCAAAGACGCAAGTTGCAGTTCCTTGGGAAAATGATTTTCAACGTACCCGACTTTCACATTCACTTGAGTGCGCACAAATTGGGCGCGAACTTGGCGAATCACTAGGGGCCGATCCAGATTTAATGGAAACTGCTTGTCTTTCTCACGATTTAGGCCATCCACCATTTGGCCACAATGGTGAAGAAGCACTGGCTGAAGTTGCTAAAGATTTTGGTGGCTTTGAGGGAAATGCCCAAAGTTTTCGCCTGCTCACGCGCATTGAAGCCAAGACGGTAGATACTGATGGAAAATCTGTTGGGCTTAATTTAACCAGAGCATCGCTGGATGCTGGTACAAAATATCCATGGCCGCGCGCTATTAATGCTCGCAAATTTGGCGTCTATGACGATGATGTAGAAATCTTTAATTGGACGCGCCAAGGCGCACCAGATGATCGCAAATGCATCGAAGCGCAGATCATGGATTGGTCAGATGATTGTGCTTATTCGGTTCATGATTTAGAAGATGCCATCTTTGTTGGCCAAGTTAAGGTAGAAAATTTCGAACGCGATTTCGATATTTTGCACACTGAAATGCAAGCTGGTTATGGATCAACAGCAACTAAAGAAGAAGCAGTTGCTGCTCTAGAACGCCTGCAACAACTTTCTTGCTGGCCCCGCTATTACGATGGTTCACACCGCTCTTTAGCTCGCTTGAAAGATTCCACCTCGCAATTCATTGGCCGTTTCGTTCTAGCTGCTGAATTAGAAACTCGTAAGGTGCATGGCGACGGACCGCTGCTGCGTTACACCGCTGATTTAGTTATTCCACGCGAACAAAAAGTCGAAGTGGATTTTCTCAAAGCCATTGCTGGCCATTACTTAATAAATGCTTCGGTTTCGCAAGAGCGCTATGCCAAGCAGCAAATTGTGATTAATGAGTTAGTAGAGATGTTGCATAAACATGCTGCGACTAATTTGGATTCGATCTTCGCTAAAGATTGGCAGATGGCGACAAATGAGACTGAACGGATGCGTATCGTAATCGATCAGATCGCCAGCCTGACCGATCCAGGCGCATATGCCCTACATGCTCGACTAAGTGCGCTCAGATAACATGGGACTATGAGCGGCGGCCGTATTAAAGAAGAGGATGTCACCTATATCCGCGAACGTTCTCCTATAGATGAAGTTGTCGCTGATTATGTACAACTCAAATCGGCTGGTGGGGGACAGAAGAAAGGCCTCTGTCCTTTCCACGATGAAAAATCACCTTCATTTCACGTAACCCCAAGTAAAGGTTTCTTCCATTGCTTTGGATGTCAGACAAGTGGAGATGTAATTTCATTTGTAATGAAGATGGATCACTTAAGTTTTACCGAAACTATTGAACGTTTGGCCGATCGCCTCGGTTATCAATTGCGTTATGAAGAAGGAAACTTCACACCCGCACCTGCCGGAAACCGCTCACGTCTAATCGCGGCAAATGCGTTAGCTGCCAAGTTTTATCAGGATCAGTTAAATACATCCCCAACTGCAGCGCATGCGCGAGAGTTGATGACCAAACGTGGATTTGATAAGAGCGCCTGTGAGACATTCGGAGTTGGTTATGCACCAGATGAATGGGATGGCCTTACCAAGTATCTGCGTGCCGAAGGTTACACAATTGATGAGTTAGAGATAGCCGGGCTTTCCAAGATGGGCCAACGTGGCCCAATCGACAAATTTCGCAACCGCCTTACTTGGCCGATCCGCGATATCTCAGGAGATGTTGTTGGTTTTGGTGCACGCAAACTTGCCAGCGATGAAGAGGATCAAGGTCCAAAGTATTTAAATACATCTGAGACTCCGATTTATAAGAAGAGTCAGGTTTTATATGGCCTTGATATGGCGAAGAAAGAGATCGCTAAGAAGCGCCAAGTTGTAATTGTTGAGGGCTATACAGATGTAATGGCGGCGCAATTAGCTGGAATAACAACTGCTGTTGCAACTTGCGGTACCGCTTTTGGCGCAGACCATATCCGAATCATTCGTAGGTTATTAATGGATGATGACGCTTTCCGTGGTGAAGTTATCTTTACCTTTGATGGCGACGCGGCTGGGCAGAAAGCGGCGCTGCGGGCATTTAGTGAAGACCAGAAATTTGTTACCCAAACATTTGTGGCGGTCGAACCAGATGGGCTAGATCCGTGCGATCTACGTCAGCAAAAAGGTGATCTTGCGCTGCGAGATTTAATTGCAAAGCGGGTTCCACTCTTTGAATTTGCCATCCGCACTGAACTTAAACTTCATAAGTTAGATAGCGCCGAAGGTCGTGTTAATGCGCTAAATGCAACTGCGCCACTGGTCGCGCAAATTCGTGATAAATCTTTGCGCCCCGAATATTCCAGACTTCTAGCAGGTTGGCTTGGTATCGAAGTCGAATTGGTAACCGCGGCAGTTAATCAAGGTCTCAAAAAGCAACCACAAACAAGTTACTCCACAACAGTTGAAGAACCAATTGCTAATGTGCAATGGCGACCTAATCCACAAGAGCCACGATTAATTTTGGAGCGAGAAGTGCTAAAAGCACGCTTACAAATGCCCGCTTTGATCTCGAATTGGGCAGAGATCGAAGCAAATGCGTTTACACATCCGGCCTATAGCCAGTTATCTGCAGTAATTAGTGCGCATCCCGAACAGAGTTCAATCGAGATCACACATATCGCTGATGAAAATATGCAATCGCTATTTACTGAATTAAATGTTGAACCGATTCGCGCAGATGGTGAAGTCACTGGCCATTACGTGGAGAGTATTGTGGCAAGGTTGCGCGAAGTTGCGATTTCGCGAGCAATTGCCGAATTGAAATCCTCACTGCAACGGTTAAATCCAGTTGAAAATGAGCAGGAATACAATGCAGCATTCGCTGGCCTCGTCGCCCTGGAGACCACGCGCCGTGGGCTGCACGACCTGGCACTTCGCTCGATTTAGACCCACTGCACCTCGTGCGCTAGAGTGTGCGACTGCACGACCCGTTTGAAATCATTGCCCCATAGCTCAGTTGGTAGAGCGCCGAACTGTTAATTCGGATGTCCCTGGATCGAGGCCAGGTGGGGCAGCCAGTAAGCGATTTATAGCGCAAGGGTCTAAATTTCACTTATGAACCTTAAGCAATCTTGGCGCAATCAACTCTGGCCGCTGCGCATCATGCGTATCTGGCTCGGTGTTACTTGGATATATGCAGGCTTTGATAAGGCAAGTGATCCAGGATTTCTAAAGGCAGGCTCATCCACATTTATCGGAACCCAGCTTTCGGCATATTCAGTTAATTCACCTATCGGATTCATATTAAATAAATTCTCGGAAAATACAACGCAAATTGGCATATTTATTATGCTCACCGAATTCGCAATTGGTGCAGCCACTTTACTTTGGATAGCGCCGACTTGGGCGGCCTTCGGTGGCTTTGCGATGTCGTTGACTCTCTGGCTGGCTAGCACTTGGAATGTAAAACCCTATTTCTTGGCCAGTAATTCGGCATACACAATTTTATGGTTGAGCTATTTTTTATTCCTTTATGGTTCACGTCGCCGTAGTAAAGTTTCGTTAGATCGCCGCGGTTTCATTCGCGGATCAACTGTTGTGGCAATTGCAATCGCCGGCGCCGGCCTGGGCAGAGTCTTTTCTAAATCAGTGCCTGGTGCATCATCGGGTCCTAAAAATATCATTAAAGGCGCTGCCTTCAAAGTTGGCCAATCCCATAACTTTGTTTCAAAAGCCGGAACCCCGGCAGTTCTATTTCGAACCAAAAACGGCCTCTTCGCTTATTCGGCGGTGTGCACGCATCAAGGATGTACCGTGCAATTTAATTCAGCGGCGGAGAATTTACAGTGTCCCTGCCATGGCGCAGTCTTTGACCCCTTCAATGAGGCAAAAGTAGTAACTGGACCGACAAATACTGCTCTGCCAAAGATTAAAGTGGCCACAGAAGGTGCCTGGATCGTAGAAGCCTAATAAACTTATCAAGTAGATCACAGGAAACTCTAAATAAACAAAGGCATTATCAGACCATGAAATTTAAAGGTACACCTCTGAAAGTGACCGCCGCATTTTTTGCTGGAATTTTTATTGCCGGAGGTGTTGCCACAGCAGCAAATAATTCAACAGTAAGCAGCGTTATTGTTTGTGCCGATAACCGCACGCAAGCGCTGACTTTGGCCAAAACTGGCACTTGCCCGGCGAATAAGACAGCGATTGAAATTGGCAGTAACTCGATAAATGCTAAATCAATATCAGCGCTCGTGACTCCATCGGTAGTTTCAATTTCAGTAAGAACTGCCACTGGTGGCGGAACTGGTTCAGGTTCTATCTACAAAACAAATACAACTTCTAGTTATATCATCACCAATAACCATGTGATCGAAAGTGCGCTCACATCTGGCACCATCACGGTGGAATTTGCTGACGGTTCAGAGATACCTGCCACTATCGTGGGTCGAGATCGCTTGTATGACGTTGCTGTTCTATTAGTTAAGAAGGGCAACCTCCCTGCGATTGCACTAGGTGATTCTTCAAAGGTAAGCGTGGGTGATGAAGTTCTTGCAATTGGCTCCCCTCTGGGGCTCGCTAATACTGTTACACAAGGAATTATTTCTGCACTAAACCGACCGGTTACTGCAGGTACAACTGATTCAACGTCGTATGTAAATGCAATTCAGACAGATGCGGCGATTAATCCAGGCAATTCAGGTGGCGCACTCGTGGACGCGCAAGGTCGAATCATCGGAGTTAACTCGGCTATTGCGACGCTAACTTCTGGAGGTACTAGCGGCAGCATTGGACTTGGCTTCTCAATTCCAATTAATGAAGCAAAGCGCGTAATCGATGAAATTATCGCAACTGGAAAATCAACTCGACCAGTGATGGGTGTTATCTTCGATGACGTAACTGCTGATACTCAAGCAAAGATTATTCAATTAACGCCAGGTGAAGGCGCCGAAAAAGCTGGATTAATCGTTGGTTCAATTATTAAATCAATCGATGGCGCAAAGATCTCTAATCGCGATGCTGCCATCGTCAAAATTCGATCTTACGCACCAGGCTCAGTTATAACCGTTGTCATGACTTTGCCTGATGGCTCAAGTAAGACCTATAAGGTCACATTGGGAACAGCGCCAGCGGTTTAATAAACGCGCGCTTAATTGCGCGGAAATAGATCTGTAACAAGTGATGGGGTAGCGTTACGCCCATGGCGCTTTTTAAGTTACATATATCTCTGCCCGATCGTCCAGGGTCATTGGGCCTCTTGGCATCAGCAATTGGCGCGGCGGGTGCCGATATTCGCGCACTGGTAGATTTAAAGTCCGAAGATGGCCGGGGCTTTGATGAAGTAACAGTTGCCGTGCCGGGTACTGATCCATCTGATTTAGTTGAGGTACTGGGTTCAATTGGTGGCGTAGAAGTTATTTCCGTAACACCCCTAGATTAATTTGTAACGCTCGCCCCCGCACTTGGCAGTGAAGTAAAGAACCTTGGTTCAGTAAATCCCGCTTCTTTAAATGCTGCAGTGATTGCGCGCTTAGCCTGTTCAATATCTGCAACCTTAAAGAGGGCAATAGCACTTCCACCAAAGCCGCCGCCAATCATTCGGCCGCCGAGTGAGTTATTTTCAAGTGCGGAATCCACCGCCAAGTTGAGCTCAGGACATGAAATTTCAAATAAATCACGAAGTGAAGCATGTGACTTAGTCAAAATATTTCCAACGGTGATGAAATCATTATTCTTTAAACGATCTACACATTCATGCACTCGTTTTATATCGTTGACAATATGTTCTGCGCGCATGTATTCAAGTTCGGTTAATTTATCGCGAGAGTTTTCCAGCTGAGTTATTGAGCAATCACGTAAAGCTTTTATCCCTAACTT
>CAWUTY010000014.1:0-2949 GCA_963925575.1 Candidatus Nanopelagicaceae bacterium | reverse complement strand
GTTCAACAACTAATTCAGGCATATCGAACATATGGCCACTTGATGGCAGATACCGATCCGTTGGAATATGTACAGCGCTCACATCCTGATCTAGATGTCGTAACTCATGGCCTTACTTTGTGGGATCTAGATCGTGAATTTGCTACCGGTGGTTTCGGTGGTGAGAAGTTTATGAAACTTCGCAAAATTCTGGGAATCCTTCGTGACTCGTATTGCCGCTCTGTTGCAGTTGAATATATGTATATTTCAAATCCTGAAGAACGTAAGTGGATTCAAGAACACGTTGAAGTTGGTTTCACTAAACCAGCTCGCGAAGATCAGTTGCATGTTTTACAAAAGCTAAGCGATGCCGAAGCTTTCGAAACGTTCTTGCAGACTAAGTTCGTCGGGCAGAAACGTTTCTCACTTGAAGGTGGCGAATCTGTAATTCCACTTCTTGATGCGGTCATAACAGCTGCTGCAGAAATGAGCATGGATGAAGTTTGTATTGGTATGCCCCACCGTGGTCGCTTAAATGTGCTCGCCAATATTGCCGGCAAGTCATATGGCCAGATTTTCCAAGAGTTCCAAGGTCACTACAAAGAAAATGAAGTGCACGGCTCTGGCGATGTGAAGTATCACCTTGGTACCGAAGGAGTGTTCACCACTGATTCCGGCGCACAAACCAAGATTTATTTAGCTGCCAATCCATCTCACCTGGAAGCGGTTAACCCAGTGCTCGAAGGAATTGTGCGCGCTAAGCAAGATAGTCTAAATGTGAAAAATCTTTTCTCGGTATTACCAATTCTTATGCATGGAGATGCCTCATTTGCTGGGCAAGGAATTAACTTTGAAACCATGCAGCTTTCGCAACTGCGTGGCTATCGCACAGGCGGAACAATCCATATCGTTGTAAATAATCAAGTTGGTTTCACAACCGCACCTCATGCATCACGCTCTTCTCGCTATTCAACTGATGTCGCCAAAGCGATTGAAGCTCCGGTTTTCCATGTTAACGGTGATGATCCAGAAGCTTGTGTTCGCGTTGCTCGTTTGGCTTTTGAGTACCGTCAACAATTTAATAAAGATGTAGTAGTTGACATGGTTTGCTACCGTCGCCGCGGACACAACGAAGGTGATGAGCCAAGTTTCACTCAGCCACTTATGTATAAGTTAATTGATGCCAAGCGCTCAACACGTACTTTGTATACCGAATCCCTTATTGGCCGTGGAGATATCACGCCAGAGGAAGCGGAAAAGTTGGCACGTGATTACCAGGTGCAGCTAGAACAGGTTTATGCATCAGTTGCCAATTACGAAGAAGAGCACGATCCAAACTTCCAACCGCCAATTGTTCCTAACGCCGAAGATGTTCCAACATTTATCTCTGAGCCTTTAATTCGCGAGATAGCAGCAACACAAATTGCGGTTCCTGAAGGATTCCACGTTCATCCAAAGTTGTTGCCACAATTGCAAAAGCGCGCAGAATCAATTAACGATGCCACCATTGACTGGTCTACAGGTGAAATGCTCGCCTTTGGCTCACTTCTTAAAGAAGGTCGCCCAATTCGTTTGGCAGGCCAAGATTCACGTCGCGGAACTTTCAGTAATCGCCATGCGGTAATCGTGGATAAAGAGAATGGTTCTGAATGGACGCCGTTATCTTCGCTAGTTCCAGATGAAAGCCAATTCTTTGTAATTGATTCACTTCTATCTGAATATGCGGCGATGGGATTCGAATACGGCTATTCAGTTGCTCGCCCAGAAGCGCTGGTGCTCTGGGAAGGTCAGTTCGGTGACTTCGCAAATGGTGCGCAGACAGTAATTGATGAATTTATTTCTTCAGCACTTCAAAAGTGGGGCGAGCGTTCATCAATCGTTCTGCTCTTGCCACACGGTTATGAAGGCCAAGGCCCGGATCACTCATCAGCGCGCATCGAACGTTTCTTATCCCTTGCGGCAGAAAAGAATATGACAATTGCGCAACCATCAACACCTGCTTCTTACTTTCACTTACTTCGCTTCCACGCAGCAAACCCAAAGCGTCGTCCAATGATCGTCTTTACTCCAAAATCAATGTTGCGGTTGCGCGCTGCCGCATCAGCAATTAGCGATTTCACTTCTGGCACATTCTTGCCAGTAATAGGTGACGCCACAGTTAATAACGCATCGCGTGTGATCTTCTGCTCCGGCAAGATTTATCACGACCTCGTTGCTGAGCGCGCTAAGTTAAATGACAACAGCACTGCAATCATGCGCGTCGAACGTTTATATCCATTCCCTGTTGCACAAATGGAAGTTGAAGCGAAGAAACATCCAAACGCTAACTTGCTCTGGGTGCAAGATGAACCTGCCAACCAAGGCCCATGGCCACATGTTGCGTTAAGTACAACCGAAATAATTGGCGGCACCGCTGTCGATTCTCGTGTGCTTCGCCGAATTTCTCGTCGCGCATCCGCATCCCCTGCAACTGGTAACCACCATTTGCACGAAGAAGAGGCAAAAGCTTTGATGTATGAGGCTTTTACTCGTTAAGAATTAATTCTTTTTGATTCGCATAATCACATTAGCGATGATTTCAGATTCATTTAAATATCCCCAATTGCGCGAATCGCTTCCGGCTTCATTATCACTTCGTACGAAATAACTTTTCGCACCTTGACCATCCAGGGCGATCTCGGTGACACGTTTTATATAAAAAATTCCGGGCTGCTTTTCACGTTCGATAACCACCACATTGCCCAGGCGAATAAACAAGCATTTCTTGCCGAAGAAGCCGTAGTGAACTAGTAGCCAATCCAGCGGGTTATATGTGGGCTGCATGGAAGTGCCTTCAACGATGACCCGCCCAAAGATGCCAAAGCCGCTCATGGACGGTAGTCTCACACATACAGGTTTTGAAATAAAGAAGAAAACAAGTCGCTAATAAGGAGAGAAAATGAAGAACTTATTCACACCAAAGATAACTGT
>CAWUTY010000013.1:0-4022 GCA_963925575.1 Candidatus Nanopelagicaceae bacterium | reverse complement strand
ACTGCTCGATCGACTAATCGTTCGCCAGCTATTTCTATGGTTGCTTTTGGGCCACCCATGCGTGAACCAGATCCAGCCGCTAATATAATTCCAACCTGCATCGCTATACTTTACGTCATGCGCGAAATCATTCAAGAGGTTTTGCCATCTTTTAACTCCAATAAATCATTTGCTCTCGCAACAGTAACTCGCACTTGGAGCTCTGCTCCTCGACCAGTAGGTGCTGCAATGGCAGTTCTCGATTCAGGCGAAGTCATCGGCAGCGTTTCTGGTGGATGCGTTGAAGGTGCAATTCACGAAGCATCTCTGGAAGTCCTTAAGACAAAAATATCCCAATCTGTAACTTACGGCGTAAGTGATGACAACGCCTTTGCAGTCGGCCTAACTTGTGGCGGAACAATTGAGCTATACATTCAATATATTGATCAAGCCACATTCCCTGAATTTGCCGAGGTGGCAGATAAAATTGAAGATAAGCAGGCGGTTGCGGTAGCAACCCTCGTCAACGCGAAAACCGGCATCGGGGCGCGCATAGTTCTTTCTAAAAATGAGGCATCTGGAACGCTTGGAAATTCACAGCTAGATCACGCCGCTATCGAAGGTGCCCGCGCACTTCTGATGCATGGAACAACTAAGACTCTAAAGCTGGGGCCAAATGGTGAAAATCGTATGGATGATGTCTCAGTATTCGTTGAATCATTTGCACCAGCGCCACGAATGATTATCTTCGGCGCTATCGACTTTGCGGCGGCGGTAGCTCGCATTGGAAAATTTATGGGTTACTACGTAATCGTTTGCGATGCTCGTGAGCTATTTGCAACTAAGCGCCGTTTTCCTGATGCTGACGAGGTAATTATAGATTGGCCGCATCGCTATCTCCCAAAAGTTGAAGTCGATGAAAGTACCGTTATCTGCGTACTTACCCATGATCCAAAATTTGACGTGCCTGTTCTTGAAATTGCACTTCGTACCAGCGCAGGTTATATCGGCGCAATGGGAAGCAGGCGCACCCACGAAGATCGACTCTTAAGACTCAAAGAAGTTGGAATGACCGATGCAGAACTTGCAAGACTCAAATCCCCGATTGGGTTAGATTTAGGTGGAAGAACACCGGAAGAGACTGCAATTTCCATTGCCGCAGAAATTATTTCGAATCAAGTGGGTGGAACTAATCAACCACTAACTAAAGGCTCTGACCCAATTCATAAGACATCACTTGCAAGCGAAGACGAACCCGCACCTGTTATTAGCTAATTAATCTAATTAAAAGGTATCCACCGTGCAGTTGCACCCGCTGGATTTACACCAGGGCTAATTAGCGCAAATCCTTGAGCATGAGCTACGCCACGCAACATCGCTGAACCTAGGTAAGCAGTTGGTGTAAATACCTTTCCGTTAATTGTTCCAGGTGCTAGCCGAGAAAATCCATCGGGAGTAGTCAGCGATGAAATCAATTCAACTTCGGCTAATTTTTTTTCTGATGCACCGAGCAAGGATCCAATTAGTGGCTCGCCGAATGAATATAGCGCCGCGAGCGCAGATTGCGGATTTCCAGGAAGTGCGAGGATGGCTATATCTCTAGATTTCCTTGAAAGACGAGCAAGCAGAACGTGATAGCCGGGACGAACCTTTACGCAATCAATAACCATCGTGGCACCCAAATTCTTGAGTGCAGGTTTTACATAATCTCGAGGACCGTCAGCTGTTCCACCCGTTGTGATGATTAAATCAACGGAGTCGAGCACCTTTGCAATTTCGGCGTTAAGTACATCGAGATCATCCTTAATAAATTCTGCCGAAAAAATAGTGGCACCCATCTTGGTAAGCAAGGCCGGCAACTGTGGGCCAAGCGAGTCACGGATAGCGCCATCTAGTGGGACTCCAGAATGAATTAGTTCATCACCCAGAAAAAATATTGCCACTCGAGGTTGAGCCACGACCTTTATTGCGTCATGCCCCGTCGCGGCGAATAAACCTGCCATAGGTGGAGTAATTCGCGTTCCTGCTGTTACGAGTACATCACCTGTCTTGCTCTCCATACCCGCTGGGCGAATATTTGCACCGGCTTCTATTTCACCAAAGATTTGCCCATCTTTCTCAGATGCTTTCTCCCACGGGATAACAGAAGTTGTTCCTTGTGGGATAACACCACCAGTTGCAATTGCCAGACATTGTCCGTAATGAAGTACATCTGACGAAACTTTTCCGGTCAGAACTTCGCCGATGAGTTTCCATGGTCCGTCGCCAGAGACGGCCCAACCATCCATTGAAGATGTTTCAAAGGCTGGCAGATCGCAAAGTGAGAGAACATCCTCAGCGGTATACCTATTTATTGCATCTTTTAGCGCAACTTGATCTGCTGCAAGTTTTGAAAAGCTACGGGATGAAATGTCCAAGGCCTGATCCCACGTACCTTCTCGCATGAAATCTACTACTTATCGTTCAGTTGTTCTTCAAGGGCATTGATTCGCTTATGTAATTTTGAATGGTAAATAACCATCACAAAATCAACTACGACCATTGCACCCATAAGGATCCACATAAAATTCATCGCTAAATTATCTGAAGAACTGTGGTCCATATCCATGGAGGTATTAAACACCCTTCAAGACGGCGATCGCTTCGGCGAGGATCGAAATTGCTATTTCATCTGGAGTTGTAGCCCCAATGTCGAAACCGGCTGGTCCGTGTACGCGCGAAATATCTGTGATGTCGCGATAGTTGAGCCAATCTTCGCGATTTTCTTGCATCTTTTTTGATCCAAGTGCACCGATATAGCCAGCTTTACTTTCGAGAGCGTATTTAAGGCAATTACTGGAACTTTCTACATCATGGCCCATTATCACGGCACAGTCCATTGGAGAAAGTGTTGCAGTTAATCCCACAAATATTGAAGGTCGTGGATCTACAGAAACATTCCATCCAATACCTTGTGCAGCCTTTGCGAGAGCATCTGCAATCGGTCCGCTTCCTGCGATAACTAACTTGGTGATCGGGTGGTAAATCGTCACAATACGGTCCTCAAGATTTAAGACTGTTGACTTGTTCTTGCTGAACTCTTCAGCAATTTGTGGGTCTGCGGCGATTATGGTTATGGAAGTGAAATATTCGGTCTTCACAATTTCATCTCCCACAATGTGGCACACGATAGCAATCGATTCACGATCTAAGAATGATTGCCAGATTCCAGTTTCGATAGCGCTAGATGGCATCACCGCAAATTGAAGAGTTGTGCCGGCGGGCAAGTTCGAAATAGTAGATTCAAAATCAGATACAACTCTGGTGATAATTCGACCAGTAGATAACTTTCGAGTTGCAAGTTCAATTAAAGGGCCATCGAAGGCTGAACCAATAAGACTTCCAATTTTTCCGCCACCAGGCGTCATCGCGATCGCATCAAAGCTCATGGGTACGACCGAGTCCGTTGAAGACACAAGCCATGCAATATCAGCGCGAGTATTACTGCTAACGCAAGCGTTAACACTTAAGGCTATCTCATACATTCGGTGATTGTAGAGGCAGATGAAGATTTATGGGAGTTGGGCTTTTTCCTTTGGTCCACTGTTGCGCGTTGCCAGAAGGCTTGTAATGGCGGTAATAACTAAGGTCGAAATAATCACTCCTAGGCTGAGTTCAAGTGAAATTTCTGGAACGTGAACTCCAATTCCGTGCAGCGCTTCCAAAACCATCTTGACGCCTATGAATGCCAGAATGAATGCAAGGCCGCGGGATAAGTGAATTAAGCGATCCATAAGGCCCTGCAGCAAGAAGTAGAGCTGTCGCAGGCCCATCAAAGCAAAGATATTCGCAGTAATAACAACGTAGGTACTTGTTGTTAGACCAAGGATTGCCGGAATTGAATCGAGTGCGAAGATCAGATCTGTAATGCCGAGTGCGATTAGAGCAATTCCAAAATTGCCTAGTCCTCGCTTACGTAAGAATGTAACCAGCTTGGCTTCATCATTTTCAACTTCGCTTTTTTCATTGATTAGTTTGTAAGCGGTGAAAATTAAGAATGCGCC
>CAWUTY010000012.1:0-4636 GCA_963925575.1 Candidatus Nanopelagicaceae bacterium | reverse complement strand
CACTTTCATAAAGTGTTTGCAGATCTAACTCTCTACACACTTCTTTTTCTCGCACTTGCCGCCTTCTGCGCCGGGCTCATTGATGCGATAGCAGGTGGGGGAGGCTTGATCCAACTTCCGGCGCTATTAATTGGGTTAGAGAAATCCGAAACAGTTGTAATTCTTGGAACCAATAAAGTGCCTTCTATCTTTGGCACAACTGCTTCGGCGTTAATCTATCGACGAAATATCAAGACAGATCCGAAGTTACTTATTGCAATGGCGCTACCAGCGCTCATTGGTTCGATGGGCGGGGCATCACTTGCCTCGTTAATTCCCACACAAATATTAAAACCAATTGTCGTTGCACTCTTGATCGCAGTTCTTATTTATACATGGAAGCGGCCGCAGTTAGGTCTCATCGAATCTATGAGACATGACCAATCACAACGCTTGCGAATTGCAGCCGCCACTGCGCTGGTAATTGGTTTCTACGATGGGTTAATTGGACCAGGTACTGGATCTTTCCTAGTTCTAACCCTGGTTGCAGAATTTGGTTTTGCCTTTCTCTCGGCCTCAGCCATCGCCAAAGTAGTAAATGTTGCAACAAATTTCGGTGCGATCCTGATTTTTGGCCTCAACGGTGAAATCCTCTGGAAAGTAGGCCTCACACTGGCGATCGCTAACGTGGCTGGCGGATTACTAGGAGCGCACTTGGCCCTTCGCGGTGGTTCTAATTTGGTCCGTAAAGTCTTTATGGCGATCACTCTTGCGCTGATCATTAAAGTCGGTTTCGACACCTTCATTGCTCTGTAGTAAAGTACACAATGAATTAAAACTTAATAAAAATTGAATAAGGAGCACGAAATGTCGCTGACGCAGGCAATTACATATCTTATTTCCCCGGCTGTTACTAAAGCTGGTTTTTATCTAGAAGAAATTCAAATCGCATCCCCAGGCAGCCACCGTATCGTCACCTGTGTTGTAGACGGCCCAACGCCGCTAAACCTTGATCAAGTCACAGTAGTCTCAAGAATAATTTCTGAGCTGCTCGATTCTGCAGACGTCATGGGCGAGACTCCATTTACCTTAGAAGTTACTTCACCCGGAGTTGATCGACCGCTCACCGAAGTACGTCATTGGAATAAGAACTTAACTCGTCTAATCAAAACCACGCTAAATGACGGATCTGTTATCACGGGTCGCTTAACCGAATTTGATGAGACAAGTGCAACTTTGGTCGAAAATATCAAGGGAAGAATAAAGAACCATACGGTAGCCTTTGCAGACATTAAGCGCGCAGTCGTTGAAATCGAATTTAACCGTAAAGATGCAATTGATGAATAAGTCACAGGTAGATGTCGAAGCGCTAATCGCACTTGCATCTCATAAAGAGATTGCCTTAGAACAGTTAATTACAGAAATTGAAGCGGGCGTTCTTGAGGCGTATTTCCAGACGCTAGAACCTAAACGTCAGGCACGGGCTGTTATTGATCGCGAGACCGGAGAGATTTCAATCTTGGTTCCGACATTTAATGAAATTGGTGAGCGCATCTCTGAAGACCGCGATGAACCTGAAGGGTTTGCGCGCACGGTCACATCAACGGTAAGACAAGTAATTAAGTTAAAGATGCGGGCCACAAACGATGCTGAAATTGTTGGCGAATTCAGCGCCTCGGTTGGTGATGTTATTTCTGGAATCGTGCAACAAGGCCGCGACCCAAAGATGATTAATGTTAATTTAGGTCGCGTCGAAGGTCGTATACCTCCACAAGAGCAGGTTCCTGGTGAGGTCTACAACCACGGTGACCGCATTAAATGTTTTGTAGTTGAAGTTAAACAAGGGCTGAAGGGCCCCGAAATAATGCTTTCGCGCAGCCACCCTGCCTTGGTTAAGCAGCTATTTGCCTTAGAAGTTCCCGAGATAAACGATCGCATAGTTGAGATTATGGAAGTTGCGCGCGAAGCGGGCCATCGGACAAAAATTGCGGTGCGCTCACATCGCGCTGGAGTTTCGGCAAAAGGTTCGCTAATTGGTCCAATGGGTGCACGTTCGCGCGCAGTGATGGATGAACTTCACGGAGAGAAGATCGATATCGTTGATTGGTCAGAAGATCCTGCAGAATTTGTGGCGCAAGCACTTGCGCCAGCAAAAGTTGCCAAGGTAGAAATCGTTGATTTAGCAATGCGTTCTGCCAAAGTAACAGTGCCTGATTATCAACTCTCACTTGCAATTGGAAAAGATGGGCAGAATGCTCGACTGGCTGCGCGCTTGACTGGTTGGCGAATTGATATCCATCCAGATACGCCCACCAACTAAGGGCTAACGACCCTATTTACGCGCAAATTTAGGTTAAATCGCACGAGTTCGCTATCCTTACTCCTTGTTGATGGGTAAAGAAATGGCGCCAATGCGATCAAGTATCAAGCCGATACGCACTTGCATTGTTTGCCGTAAGTCTGAAAGCCAATCACAACTATTGCGAGTTAATTGCATCGCCGGGGAAGTGATTCCGACGCAAGGCAGAAAATCTCTCGGTAGGGGAGCGTGGTTGCACCTCGAGTGCGGATACGCTGCCATAGAACGCAAGGCGTTTAGATGGGCTTTTAAGCTCGAGCAAGCGCCGGATGTTTCAAAATTCACAACGTTTCTCAAGGAACGTTTAACAGATATGGATGCGAAAGATATGAAACTCAAATGAGCTCGTTCAGATTATGAGGTCGTACAACTAAGGCTCGCATCCCTAGATAAATATCTAGAATAAAGATTGCGGGCCAAGACAGGAGAAATGTGTCAAAGGTCCGCGTACATGAGTTGGCAAAACAACTTGGTATGGAGAGCAAGGTTGTTCTTGCCAAACTCCAAGAAATGGGCGAATTCGTTCGTTCCGCATCATCAACTGTAGAAGCGCCAGTCGTGCGCAAACTCATCGAAATGTATCCCGATGCCAAGCCAGTTGAAGAGATAAAGCCAGTTAAGAAAGCCGCTGCCAAAAAGAGCGCAGCTAAGAAAACTGCAGAAGTTAATCCAGAACTTGCCGCCGAACTTGCCGCCGAACTCGGCGTTGATCTTGCGGCGCTAAAAGCAGCGCGCGCGCAGGCGCAAGCTCCGGTAGCACCAACCCCACCTTCGCCAGCAGCTGAAGAAAAGGCTGAAGTTAAAGAGATAAAACCGACAACCCCCCGTCCTGGTAATAATCCATTTTCAACCGCGGGTTCAACTGGAACAAGTAACGTTCCGCGTCCACCTCGTCCTGGTAATAATCCATTTTCAACTGGCGGCGCAGTTCCGCGTCCACCACAACGTCCTACTGGTTCAACTGGCGCGCGCCCTGGAATGTCAGGACCGCGTCCTGGTTCTGTGCGCCCTGGTTTTGCAGCGCGACCAAATACACCGCGTCCTGCAGGAACAGGCGGTCCAGGTAATTTCCCACCGCGCACTGGTGGTGCTCCAACTTCTAGTCCTTATCGTTCAGGTGGTCCATCAACTGGCGCACCAACTACTGGCGGTCCACAACGTCCCGGCGGTGGTGCACCAAATCGTGGTCCGGGTCGCGGCGGCACAGCAGGAGCATTTGGAAAAAATGCCAGCAAGAGCAGCAAGCGCAAACCTAAATCTAGAAAAGCGTTACGCGATGAATTCGACAATATGCAAGCGCCACAATTGGGTGGCGCAGTTATTCCACACGGTGATGGAAAGACCCCAATCCGTATGCGCCGTGGTTCAACACTTGCAGATTTCGCTGAAAAGATTGGCGCAGATGCAGCCGCACTAGTTGCAGCGCTTTTCCACTTAGGTGAAATGGTTACTGCAACACAATCAGTGGACGCAGATACCTTTGAAATTCTTGGTGCGCAACTTGGATATGTAATCCAAATTGTTAGCCCTGAAGATGAAGACCGTGAACTTCTGCAAGATTTCGATATCGACTTGGCGCAAGAACTTGCTGACCTTGATGCCGATCTCTTAGTAGCGCGCCCACCAGTTGTCACTGTTATGGGTCACGTCGATCACGGTAAGACCAGTTTGCTAGATGCCATCCGTAAATCTGAAGTTCTAAAGACTGAGGCCGGCGGAATCACTCAGCACATCGGTGCTTATCAAATTCACCACGATCATGATGGTGTAAACCGAGCAATTACCTTTATCGATACCCCTGGTCACGAAGCCTTTACCGCAATGCGTGCTCGCGGTGCCAAGGTCACAGATATCGCAGTATTGGTAGTTGCAGCCGATGACGGCATCATGCCGCAGACAATCGAAGCGTTAAATCACGCACAAGCAGCCGATGTTCCAATTGTGGTTGCCGTTAACAAGGTTGATAAAGAAGGCGCAAACCCAGATAAGGTCCGCCAACAATTGACCGAGTACAACTTGATCGCTGAAGAATACGGCGGCGAAACACTGTTTGTTAACGTCTCTGCTAAATCTGGCGTTGGCGTAAATGATTTGATCGATGCCATTTTGCTAACAGCCGATGCGGCAATTGATTTACGCGCAGTTGCCCAAGATTCTGCTCGTGGTGTTGCTATCGAAGCGCACCTCGATCGTGGTCGCGGCCCAGTTGCTACCGTGCTTGTACAACGCGGAACTTTGAAGATTGGTGACGCGATTGTTGCCGGTGGATCATTTGGTCGCGTTCGTGCGATGCTTGAT
>CAWUTY010000011.1:0-2983 GCA_963925575.1 Candidatus Nanopelagicaceae bacterium | reverse complement strand
CCCTTGGCTCACATGGTGACACTATGGTTCCAGTCCCAAGTCGTTGCACAGTTAATGGCCAGCCGCTCTCTGATCTACTTTCACAAAGTGAAATTGATGATTTAGTTGATCGCACTCGCAACGGTGGCGCCGAAGTTGTTGCCTTACTTAAAACTGGTTCTGCTTATTACGCACCATCTGCTGCTGCGGCCAGAATGGCAAAAGCGGTTATCGAAGATTCAGGTGCGGTAATGCCAGTCTGCGCATGGGTTGATGGCGAATACGGAATTTCTGGCGTTTACCTCGGCGTCGAGGCTGAAATCGGTCGCTCAGGTGTGAAGAAAGTTGTCGAAACAAAACTTACAGAATCTGAACTAGCTGGCTTAAAAGAGGCAGCAGAGGCAGTTCGCGCCAAGCAAGCAGATGTACTAACTTTCTAATAAGTATCAAAAGACAAATTAAAAAAGGGAAAGTGAAAATGAGCAAAATCAAAGTAACGGGCACTGTTGTTGAACTAGACGGCGATGAGATGACCCGCATAATTTGGCAGTTCATCAAGGATTCCTTGATCCTTCCTTACTTAGATGTAAATCTCGAGTACTACGACCTGGGCATGGAACATCGCGATGCAACTGATGATCAAGTAACAATTGATTCTGCACACGCCATCCAGAAGCACGGCGTTGGAATTAAGTGCGCAACGATTACTCCTGATGAAGCTCGCGTTGAAGAGTTTGGCCTCAAGAAGATGTGGAAATCTCCAAACGGAACAATCCGCAATATCTTGGGCGGCGTGATTTTCCGCGAACCAATTATTATCACTAACGTGCCACGTTTGGTTCCGCACTGGACAAAACCAATCGTTATTGGTCGCCATGCTTTCGGAGATCAATACCGCGCCACAGATTTCAAAGTTCCAGGTCCAGGAAAGGTAACTCTTTCATATGTTCCAGCCGATGGTTCTGTGCCAGTTATTCACGAAGTTTATGATTTCAAATCTTCGGGCGTAGCGCTAGCGATGTATAACGTTGATGATTCAATCCGCGACTTTGCTCGCGCATCTCTTAACTACGGATTGCTGCGCAAGTTCCCGGTATATCTCTCAACTAAAAACACAATCCTTAAGGCATACGATGGTCGCTTCAAAGATATCTTTGAAGAGATTTTTGAAGCAGAATTTAAGACACAATTTGATGCAGCAGGTATTTGTATGAGCACCGCCTAATCGATGACATGGTGGCCATGTCACTGCGTATGGATGGTGGCTATGTTTGGGCCTGTAAGAACTACGACGGCGATGTGCAATCAGATACTGTCGCCCAAGGCTATGGTTCACTCGGTTTGATGACATCAGTACTTAAGACTCCAGATGGAATGATCTGTGAATCAGAGGCTGCGCACGGAACGGTTACTCGCCACTATCGCGATCACCAGGCGGGTAAGGCGACTTCGACAAATCCAATCGCATCAATCTTTGCTTGGACACAAGGGTTGGCACATCGCGCAAAGTTAGATAACAACGCAGAGCTTGCTAAATTCTGCGCAACTCTTGAGCGCGTATGTATAGAAACTGTGGAATCGGGCAAGATGACTAAAGATCTAGCGCTGCTAATTTCTAAGACAGCCCCATGGCAGACAACCCAGGAATTCCTTAATTCAATTGATGAAAACTTGAAAGTTGCAATGGCTTAATTATGGAAAATAACCAATCAGGTGCCATTGCACTAGTTGGTTCAGGTGAATATTTGCCAAAATTGCAGGCCTTAGAACAAGAGCTCCTGCGCTTAGGTATTTCTCGCGGTAAATCCAATACGTATATTCAGATTCCCACCGCTGCTGGAAAAGAAGGCGATGATCGCTTAGATTTCTGGCGACAACGTGGCGCCGAACAAGGTGCGCGCATTGACTGCCAAGTTAAATACTTGCCAGTGCTCACTCGCGATGATGCCCAAAACCCACAATGGATTGAAGCAATAAAAAGTGCTGGCCTAATCTATTTTTCCGGGGGAGATCCTGTTTACCTTTGTGAGATTTTTTCGCAAACTCCGATGTGGGAAGCAATTATTTCAGCCTGGCAGGAAGGTGCATCCCTTGCGGGTTGTTCTGCTGGAGCGATGGCCTTTGGGGGAAAGATAATTGGTATTCGCCGCTCTCAAATGAGCGAAGGGCTAAGCCTTCTGCCTAAAATCGAAGTCATCCCACACTACGACAAATTCTTAGGATGGTTGCCAGATCGAGTCGCTGCAGCGATTGTGCGAAAAGATACAGATACCGCTCTATTAGGTATCGATGAAAATACTGCGCTAGTTTTAACGGATAAATGGCGCAAGTATGGCTCTGGGAACGTGCATGTATTACGCGGTGAATTTGAAATAAGTGATGAGCCATTTCCCATTAACTAGCGCTCATGTACTATTCGCAAATGAAGTCACTTAGTGAAAAAGGTTTAGAAGTTTGGTTTTTAACAGGTAGCCAACCGCTTTATGGCGCAGATATTTTGGCCCAAGTTGCAGATCAATCCAAGCAAGTGGTTGCAACGCTAAATGCGGCTAGCGAACTTCCAATTAAGGCCACCTGGAAACCGGTATTAACAACGCCTGAAGATATTAAGGCGCTCTGCCTTGAAGCATCTGCTAATCCAAATTGCATCGGTGTAATAACTTGGATGCACACATTTTCACCAGCCAAGATGTGGATCGGCGGGCTAAATGCGCTCCAGGTGCCGATCTTGCATTTAAATACCCAAGCAAATGCAGAACTTCCGTGGGAAAGCATCGACATGGATTTTATGAATTTAAATCAAGCAGCACATGGTGATCGCGAACATGGACATGTACAAGCGCGTTTGCACCTGCCCCGCAAAGTTGTTGCGGGCCATGTTTCGGATAAGAAAGTTTCAGCGCGCATTGGGCACTGGATGCGCGCAGCAATTGGTTGGAACACTGCCCAGAATTTAAAGCTGGCTCGCTTCGGTGACAATATGCGATTTGTCGCAGTCACCGAT
>CAWUTY010000010.1:0-5707 GCA_963925575.1 Candidatus Nanopelagicaceae bacterium | reverse complement strand
CGCGGGACCAAAAATAGAACCGGCCCATTCTTTAGCGCGGTTCGTATCGAGGTGAAGATTCGTCCAGGTAGTAACTCACCATTTACAGATGGGTGATTCGTTACCTTCAAGCGGCTGCGTTTAGAGACAAACTTAATTTTTTCTTCTTCAATAAGTCTTCCTATTTCACTCGACGGCGAATAGCCAGCAAAATACAAATCTAAACCTTCGTTGGCACTTCGCATCAACGATAAATCGCGCACATTCCAACCTGGAGTCCTTGGTTCATAAAGCGACTCGGATATCTCACGAAAAACAATCAGCGTCCTCAGATCACTCGGTGAAGCAAAGATGGCGCTGCGGGTACCAATTACTAATTTCTTGGATCCACCAATAGCTACAAGATAATTTTGATAACGATCAGTTCTAGATAGAGAAGCTGAAAGAACTATCGCGGCATCCCCCAATAGATCACTTAATCGACGTAACTCGCGTTCTTCCGGAACAATCAGCAGGACCGATCCTAAATTTAACTTTGCCTTAGCAAATTCTGCCATCTTGGCCATTGCGTTCTCGTTGGGTTGAATATGTATGTAGGAATTTTCTTGAGCTCGTGCAGATTTCATAGCAGACACGACCTCAATGACTGGCGCTTTCTTATCTACGCTAGCGACTCGGGGCGGGATGGCACTTCGCACAATGTCGTACGGATGCGCCAACCATCTTTCGCAAGCAATCTTGATTAGCGAGATCAACTGTGGTGGCACAACTACAACTGGTGATAAGACGTTTGAAATCATTTTAAGTCCCGCAAATGAAGTCGCAGCAACGCGTTCTAGAACTAAACCTTCAACTTCCCGACCAGCAAAATTTACTCCAACTCTTACACCAGCTCGCACTGCAGTATCTAGGCGCTGCGGTACCAAATAATCGTAAGTTCCATCCAAATGAGACAGTGAGTTATCAACCCATAGACGTGCAACCGGAAGTACCGTTGCAATCGCGTTATCTTGGCGTGTAACCTCTTCGGTCTTTAGGCGAAGCGGCCGCGCAGTTGACACGGCACACTCCCCTAATTAATTAACAGCCGCGCGAAGTGCCTCTACGCGAGAAGTTGACTCCCAAGTGAAATTAGGAAGTTCGCGTCCGAAGTGCCCATATGCAGCGGTCTGTGAATAAATAGGTCGTAGCAGATTCAAATCTCGGATTATCGCTGCCGGTCGAAGATCGAAAACGGTAGTCACTGCATCTTGAATCTTCTGTACCGCAACAGTCTCGGTTCCGAAAGTTTCTACAAAAACACCGACTGGTTGGGCTTTACCAATTGCATATGCAACCTGAACTTCACAACGACGGGCTAGACCTGCCGCGACCACGTTCTTTGCTACCCAACGCATTGCATAAGCGGCTGAGCGATCGACCTTTGATGGATCCTTCCCAGAGAAGGCGCCACCACCATGCCGGGCCATGCCACCGTAGGTATCCACAATAATTTTGCGACCGGTTAGACCCGCATCTCCCATTGGGCCACCAATTACGAAACGACCAGTTGGATTAATTAACGTACGCATATCTCTACGTGGTAGATCGATCTTGGATAAAACTGGCTCGATTACATATTCAATAATCTCGGGCGTCAATTTCTTCGCCACATCTACATCTTCAGCGTGCTGGCTGGAAATTACAACAGTATCAAGGGCAACTGCGCGGTCACCCGCATATTCAATGGTTACTTGGGTCTTACCATCTGGACGTAGATAAGGCAGCGCTCCAGATTTGCGAACTGCAGAAAGTTGTTGTGCTAACTCGTGCGCCAACCAAATTGGTAGCGGCATCAACTCTTTAGTGTCATCACAGGCATAACCAAACATCAAGCCCTGATCTCCAGCACCTTGCAAATCAAGTGGATCTGCTGATGAGGTGACACGATTTTCATAAGCGTCATCCACGCCCTGGGCAATATCTTGTGACTGCTGTCCAATTGAGATTGAAACTCCACAGCTGTTTCCATCGAAGCCTTTTACAGATGAGTCATAACCAATTCCAATGACCGTGTCACGGACTATTCCCATAACATCGGCATAACCGTTGGTTGTCACTTCACCAGCAACATGAACTTGACCGGTGGTGATTAGAGTCTCCACTGCAACGCGGCTTGAAGCATCCTGTGAAAGAAGTGAATCTAAGATTGCATCTGAAATTTGATCTGCAATCTTATCTGGATGGCCTTCAGTAACTGATTCTGATGTGAAGAGACGTTTCGACATTGGATTAACCTAACTGGATAAGTGCTTGGTCGAGTAGCAGCTCGGCAAGCGTGTCTTTACTGGTCTGAGCAACTGGAATGTGAGCGCCAATGCTCGTTAGAATAAATCCTTCTGTCAGTTCTGACCCGAAGATCGCCCCACCAGAGACATCGTTTAGATAGAGAATGTTAGCGCCCTTAGCCTTCATTTTCTCTTGTGCAGCACCCAGATCGCTATTGGTTTCAGCAGCAAATGCAATAATTATTTGCTTATCTCGCAGCTTAGCGATCGACTTGAGCAGATCGGGATTTTCGATCAACGCAATATCCTTTAATTGACCTTTCTTAATTTTTTCATCCGAGATTTGCGAAGGTCTGGCATCTGCCACCGCCGCGCTCATGACAAGAAGGTTGGTAGCAGGAAACTCTTTCTCCAGCGCGGCATGCATCTGCGCAGCAGTCTCTACCGCAATGACCTCGATGCCATTTAAGTCTTTCGATTCTTGAATAGTTAATTGCGAATTTGCCAAGATGATCTTCACTTGCGCGCCACGATCTCGGGCGGCACGGGCTACTGCTGCACCTTGGCGTCCGCTAGAGCGATTACCAATGTATCTGACTGGGTCAATCGCCTCGCGAGTTCCGCCGGCAGTTACTAAGACTTGGAGACCAAGTAAATCTTTCTTGGCAGAGATCAACATCTCAAACTTATCAATAATGGAAATGGTTTCTGGGAAACGACCCGGTCCAACATCATCTCCAGTTAGCCGTCCAATCTCTGGATCCATAACTGTAAAACCACGACTTCGCAGAATATCCACGTTAGCTAAAGTCGCCGGATCTTGCCACATCTGTGGATGCATTGCCGGCACCACCAAAATTGGTTTGTCGACAGCGAGCACTAGATTTGTTAAGAGATCATCAGCGCGACCAGATGCAATTCTCGCTATTAGATCTGCAGTTGCTGGAGCAATAATCAACGCATCTGCCGTTGCCGCCAATGAAACATGCCTAACTTCGTCCACGCGTTCCCATACCTGTGTTGTTACGGGACGTCCTGATAGCGCCTCCCAAGTAGCGGCGCCTACGAAATTCAAACTAGATGGGGTTGGAACTACAGTTATCGAATACCCGCGATCTTGTAAACGTCGCAATAGTTCGCACGACTTATAGGCGGCGATTCCGCCACCTACCCCGAGAATTACTTCCCGAACACGAGCCATTGTCTTAACGAAAGTTAATACTTAAGCGGTTGGTTCGAGATTTTCGATAGTTAGCAAACCTTCGTTGATTTCGCGAAGTGCAATAGAGAGCGGCTTCTCATGAACGTGGGTCTCAACCAGCGGACCAACATATTCGAGAAGACCTTCGCCTAGCTGTGAATAGTAAGCGTTAATCTGGCGGGCACGCTTTGCAGCATAGAGAACCAAGCTGTACTTAGAGCCGCTCTTGTCGAGAAGTTCATCGATTGGTGGATTAGTGATGCCGTCCATTTGGTCCTCCTGGTTACGTACGAATTAAAGCTAAATGACTATTGGTGAGTGGTTAATCCTATCAGTCGTTCTACGACTTCTTCTACGCGCTCATTTATGACATTTATATCGAAAAAGCTGGATTGCGCGAGTTCATCTTGGGCAAGAGCCAATCTCGCGGCCCGCCTTTCCTCAGAATCTGTACCACGGCCTTCTAGACGAGAAACCAACTCTTCCCATGATGGTGGTTGCAAAAATACTAGTACCGCCTCTGGCGCTCGATCTTTAACCTGGCGAGCACCTGCAATTTCAATTTCAAGCAGTACATTTTTACCGTCGCGTAGCGCATCTTCCACTGGTTTGCGTGGAGTTCCGTACCTTGATCCTGCAAAATCTGCCCATTCCAAGAAAAGTGCAGATTTAACCGCGTTATCAAATTCTTCATCTGAAAAGAAAAAATAATCAACGCCATCTACTTCATTGTGTCGTGGGGTTCGTGTCGTGGCCGAAACACTTACCCAGAAAGATTGTGTTTCTCGCAGCGCCTTAGCAACGGTACTCTTGCCAACCCCACCAGGACCGGAGAGAACTATTAATTTTCCGCGATGAATCGCGGGTGCGCGATCCGGAAATTCGCGCATCAGATTCGCGCGTTGGGCAGTGCCGAGGCCTTGCACGCGACGAGTCTGCGAAATCGATAAGCGATCTAGCGTTGCAATTGCGCGAACTTTGCCAACTCCAGCAAAAGACTCCAGAAGCTCAACGACTCGCATCTTGGCAATAGCTTCGTCAACGGTGGCTAACTCGAAAATCGCCGAAAGTGTTAGTTCCCCCGACTTAACTCGCGCCTTGGTAGCCGCCCTTACCTGCCGCGCCGATGTGGATTTGGCCAAGGCAGCCTTGCGTTGTTCTGGAGTTAACTTAGGCGGTATTGGCACAGGATAACTCTACGCAATAGCCGACAGAATCTCATCGGCGATCAAACGCGCTTTAGCGGTCATTGCCGCTGCGCCATCTGACCACGATTTTGTGATTGGGCGGCCTATAACTACGAAATTTGCTCCGGCAGCGATTGCATCTGCGGGTGTCATCGTTCGCACCTGATCATCACCACCCATTTCAGAAAGTGGTCTAACACCCGGTGTAATAATGATCGGCTCTTCACCAACCGCGCTACGTATAGCCGCGGTTTCTAGCGGCGAACAGACAATCGCTTTTGCACCCGCATCCACTGCCAGTTTGGATAGCGCAACTGCGCTCTCTAAAGCAGGACTGGCATAGCCAATCTCAAAGAGATCGCTTTCGGATAGTGAAGTCAAAATAGTTACTGCAGTTATACAGACGCTTGGCACCGCATCGACTGCAGCCTTAACCATCGCCGCTCCACCACTTGCGTGCACCGTCAAAAACTTAGGTTGCAATTTGGCAATCGCTTTTGCAGCACCCGCCACGGTATGGGGAATATCATGCAACTTTAAATCTAAGAATATTTCCGCTCCAGTCTGGCTAATTACCTTCGAAACGCCGTCAGATCCAAAATTCAAATAAAATTCCAGGCCTAATTTATAAACGCTGACGCTATTTTTTGTCGCCTCAATCCAAGCGATTGCAGTATCGAAATCGGAGGTGTCCACCGCCAAAATTATTGGTGCTCTCATAGTTGCGCCTCTCGATGAGCATAACCAACTGCCGCCTTAAGGGATGGGAACCCTTTAGCAATTAGGAGTTCGCGTAGTTCGTTTTGAATATCTATTGCAGCGTGCGGATTTCCGAAACTCGCGGTACCAACACTGACACCAGATGCTCCAGCCAGTATTAACTCCAAGGCGTCACGTCCTGATGAAACTCCACCCATCCCAAGAATTGGAACCTCTGGCATCGCTGCGTGTACTTGATATATCGCGCGAACTGCAACCGGTTTTATCGCAGGACCTGATAATCCACCTGTCTTACCCCCAAGATGAGGTCGCATCGTGTCTAAATTTATAACCATTCCTAAAACCGTATTTAT
>CAWUTY010000009.1:0-5446 GCA_963925575.1 Candidatus Nanopelagicaceae bacterium | reverse complement strand
GTGGTTTCGCGCGATGATGCATATGGATCTGCGTATGTACTCACTTGTATGTCCTCCGATCTGATGGAGGTGGAATGACTGCGCCTTTGTATTCCACACCGATTCCGCCAAGTGCGTAATCCTTACGTTGTGGATGTCCTTGCCAATCATCTGGCATCAAGATGCGAGTTAAACCAGGATGGCCATCGAAGATGATTCCGAACATATCGAAAGTTTCGCGCTCGTTCCAGTTTGATCCGGCCCAAACTTCAACCAATGAAGGAATATGCGGATCGGTATCTGCCACAGATACTTCCAAGCGAATGCGCTGATTGTTGGTAATCGATAGCAAGTGATAAACGGCGTGTAGTTCGCGATTTGTATCTTCTGGGTAATGCACGCCAGAGACGCCCATATTCATTTCAAATTTAAGTTTGTCGCGCAAGATAATTGATACTTCAACTAAACGCTCGCGCTTGATATGCAAAGTAAGTTCGCCGCGATCAACAACCACGCGTTCGATGGCATCGGCGAAATCTGGATAGGCGCGTTCTAGATCATCGGTTACTTGATCAAAATATCCACCGTATGGACGCTCAGTTGAGCCGGTGCTTGCCGCGCTGCGAACAAGCCCGCCGTAACCTGAGGTATCCCCAGTTCCGGCAGCGCCAAACATTCCCTGCTTTTCTTCAGACATTTAAGCGAGCAACCCCTTTAACTGATGAGTTGGAACGGCGTTCATCGCAGCAAGTTCTACTTCTTTAACAACTTTTTCGCGGTTTGGTCCAAGTTTTTCATCGTAAATTTGATCGTGCAATTTAAGAATTGCATCCATCAACATTTCAGGGCGCGGTGGGCAGCCTGGCAAATAAATATCTACTGGCACAACGTGGTCAACGCCTTGCACAATCGCATAGTTGTTAAACATTCCACCGGAAGAGGCGCAAGCACCCATCGCAATAACCCACTTTGGCGCTGCCATTTGATCATAAATCTGGCGAAGAACTGGGGCCATTTTATTTGAAACGCGACCGGCCACAATCATTAAATCTGCTTGACGTGGGGAGGCGCGGAAAACTTCCATACCAAAACGCGCTAAGTCATAACGTCCAGCACCGGCTGCCATCATCTCGATCGCACAACATGCCAAACCAAAAGTTGCTGGCCAAAGTGAGTTCTTACGCATGTAACCTGCAAGTTTCTCAACAGATGTGAGAACAATTCCGCTAGGTAATTTTTCTTCTAATCCCATTCGAGACCTCCACGGCGCCACACATATGCATAAGCGACGAACACTGTTGCGATGAAGATTGCCATTTCAACCAAACCAAAGAGTCCAAGTTGATCGAAAGTAACAGCCCATGGATAAAGGAAAACAATTTCAATATCAAAGATAATAAATAACATGGCAGTCAAGAAATACTTAACGGGAAAGCGTCCGCCTTGCGCCGCCTGCGGGGATGGTTCAATTCCGCATTCATAAGCCTGTAATTTGGCGCGGTTATATCGGGCTGGGCCTGTAACAGCTGCGGCTACGATAGAAATGAGTGCAAAGCCAAAGCCAATTGCGGCTATTGCCAGAATCGGAAGATATGGATTTGCGCTCACAAGCGAAATCCTAAGGTGGGCACGGGGGTAGTCATGACCGTTAAGCCTTAACGCCTCTGTGAACTGCAACAACCCCAAATGTCAGATTGGTCCAGCCGACTTGGCTCCAACCAGCAGCTTCGATCTTGGCAGCGAGCGCTTTCTGATTTGGCCAGGCGCGGATGGATTCGGCTAAGTAAATATAGGCATCAGGGTTCGATGAAGTCTTCTTGGCGATCGCCGGCAGAGCGCGCATCAAGTAATTGCTATAGATCTTGCGAAACGGTGCCCAGGTTGGGCTAGGGAACTCGGCTATGACTACTCGGCCGCCTTTTTTCGTCACACGTAGGGCTTCCCTGAGAGCTTTATCGGTATCTGAGGTGTTGCGAAGACCGAAAGAGATGGTGACAACGTCGAATTCACCGTCAGCAAAGGGGAGATTTAGGGCATCGGCAAAAGTGAAAGGTAGATGCGGACGAGCTTTGCGCCCTGCCGCCAACATGCCTTTTGAGAAATCAGCCGGAATCACATCGGCGCCAGCGGCAGCCAGGGGTTCTGAGCTAGAGCCCGTACCAGCGGCTAAATCCAGAATCTTCATCCCAGGTGTCGGGGCAATAATCGCAGTCGTCGCCCGGCGCCAAGCCTTGGTCTGACCCAGGCTCAACAAATCATTGACGAGGTCATAACGTTTTGCCACGCCATCGAACATTGCGGCGACTTCATCAGGGTTTTTATCCATATTTGCGCGCGACATAGGGCAAGTCTCTCGCAATAGTAGGCTCACTCACAACTCAAAGGCTGTAAAAGGGGTATTAGATGTCGATTGCCACAGGATCACTTCGCGCAACCATCTTTCCGCGAAGCACAGCACTTACCCAAGCCAGCTTTATAGTCGGCGGCACCCTCTTTATCGCGGCAATGGCACAGATCGCCATCCCTGTACCGGGATCTCCTGTTCCGGTGACCGGACAAACGCTGGCGGTTTATTTAATTGGAACGACATACGGTGCGCGTTTTGGTTTCGCTACTTTTGCTACATATTTATTGGCCGGCGTTGCAGGTGCTCCTGTTTTTGCAGCATCAACTGGAGCAACTAGCCACGGTTTAGCGCGCTTAACTGGTGCAACCGGTGGATATTTAATTGGAATGTTAGTTGCAACTTTGGTGCTTGGTGCGCTCGCTGATCGCAAAGCTGATCAGCAATTTAAAACTTCGTTCCCTTCGCTAATTCTTGGTAGCGCAATTGTTTTTGCTTTTGGTTTGACTTGGTTGCACTCATCTTTAAATTTAACTTGGGCGCAGACAATTAGCGCCGGTCTTACGCCATTCATCTTTGGTGAAGTAATCAAGATTGCAATTACGGCAACTTCACTGCCACTTATTTGGCGCAAAATTTCGCAGAAACTTGCCCGCTAAAGTAGCTTTCTATGCCTTCTCTTATTCCAGTTACTTCCGCGCGCCTTGGCGAACATCTGCCGCTACTCGAATTACTACCTGATGATGCGCCTCTTTCTTGGGTACGTGGCGGTGATGGTTTAGTCGGTTGGGGAAGCTATGCAACAACCGTTGTAAAAGGTGCAAACCGCTTTGCCGATGCGCGCAAATGGTGGCATCAGCAATTAGAAAAATTTGCAGTTTCGGATTCAGTTCATGCCAGCGGTACCGGACCAGTTGTCTTTGCCTCATTTTCCTTTGACCCAGATGAAGAATCTGTGCTGGTTATTCCAAAAATCGTGGTCGGAATGCGAAATGGCAGCTCTTGGATAACTTGGATTGGTGATCAGCCACAGCCTGCGCTGCAGGAAGAGAAAGAAATAATTGCCGATGCTGAATTTAACTGGGGCGATGGCTCACTAAGCCCTGCCGAATGGCAACTGCGCGTTGCAAAAGCAATTGACGAGATAGAAAAAACTGAACTTGAAAAAGTGGTTCTGGCGCGAGATCTAATTATTAACTCACATCGGTCCATCGATGCCCGCAAAATATTACGTAATTTGGGTGCTGAATATCCATCAACTTGGATCTTTGCCGTCGATGGACTTGTTGGTGCAACTCCAGAGCTATTACTGCGTCTGTCACGTGGCATGGTTACATCTCGTGTCCTGGCAGGAACAATCAGCAAGACCGGAGATGATGAGAAAGATTTAGCACTTGCCGCATCCCTTGCGCGTTCATCTAAAGATCTGGAAGAACATGAATACGCAGTTCGTTCAGTTGCAGATGCACTTGATCCTTTCTGTACTTCCACCAACGTTCCCGAATCACCATTTGTTCTGCACTTATCAAACGTTATGCACTTAGCAACCGATGTCACAGGGGCCTTGATTGAAAGTAAGAAGAGCGTTGACGCCTTTACTATTTTAGAAAAACTCCATCCATCTGCAGCAGTATGCGGAACTCCGACTAACGTTGCAGCCGATTTAATTAAGCGAATTGAAGGTATGTCACGTGGACGATATGCAGGTCCAGTTGGTTGGCTAGATGCGCGCGGAGATGGCGAACTTGGAATTGCGCTGCGTTGTGGTCAGATAAAAGAGAATGAAATTCAAATTTATGCTGGATGTGGAATCGTTGCTGGTTCTAACCCGGAAAAGGAGTTAACTGAGAGCAATGCCAAATTTGCCCCGATGCGCAGTGCGCTAAATTAAAGCGAAGCCATTTTTTCGTATAGGTTCTTAATTAAGTCTGCATTCACCTCACGGTTGGGCACCTTGCAAACAACAATGCTAATTCCTGAAACTGGCTTGGCTAATTCTTGGCGCAGTTGATCAACGCTAGAAATTGTCTTGGCATCAACTCCCATAGCGGTAGCAATTGCCGCTGGATCTAACCCGTGTGGGGTGCCAAATACTTGTTCGAAGCCAGCAACTCCGCGTTGTGGCAAGGTAGAGAAAATTCCACCACCGTCATTATTTATTACAAAGATTCGTAAATTAATATCTTCGCGGTGAATTAGCCCAGTTAGGTCGTGCAAGAAAGCCAAATCACCTAATACAGCAAAGGTCGATTTATGGGTAGTGGCAATTCCTAACGCTGTTGAAATATTTCCATCAATGCCAGCAAGGCCACGATTGGCGAAAGTTTTAATTCCGCCTCTTGACGCGCCGAATGCTTCGATATCGCGAATGGGACGAGATGAGGCGATAAATAAAGTGCTCTGATCTGGCAAGTGTTGTGAAATCTCACGTGCAATAAGTGGTTCAGACCAAGTTGATATTTCATTTACAACTTTTGCAGTGCGCTGGGAATACTTTGCCCACTTGGCTAACCATTCTGGATCTGCGGGTGCGGTGTAAAGCTCAGGCAGCTCGGTGAATTTCTTTTCCGCTAAGCGATCAGTATCCACGGTCGCGATACGCGGATCAATCACAAATGTGGCACGTGCCGAGTTTATTAAAGCATTCACTGAGCGAGAAAGGGTAGTTCTGCCAATTACTATTACTGTATCGGGCGCCAGATCTTTAGCGATAACAGTTGAAGTTAAGAAGAGACTGGCATGCGCACTTGCGTTGGGGAACGTTAGCGGGTCTTCACTTAAAATTGGCCATCCCAATTGATCTGCAAATTTCTTGACATCTTCGGCTGCGATTCCACCGCGATCGTGGCCAATTACCAAGAGACCGCGCGTTGATTTGCTGGCGAGCGTTCCGGATTTCTTACGATCGAATATTCGTGGTGGGCTAACCGTTAAGCCATCTAGCCAAGTGCTGTCGCTATCTGCCAATAGCGGTTCTTCAAATTGCACGTTTATATGAACTGGACCAGTTTGAAGTGAGTTAAGCGGAAGTTCCAGCGGATAAGCAGCGCCAGATACATCAGCAAAATAACGCACTGCTTTACCAAAGATGCGCGCCTGCTCGGTTGTTTGATTTGCACCTGT
>CAWUTY010000008.1:0-6945 GCA_963925575.1 Candidatus Nanopelagicaceae bacterium | reverse complement strand
GCCGCCACTGGCATTTGTGATCACCAAACGTTTGTGTCTATCGCTGCAACGCGCAGACCGCGATCTAGTTCTACATGGCCGCGAAACTGGTCGCTTAGTAATGATGCCGCATGGTGAATTTGTAGAAGTCCACGAACCAATCTCACCTGAAAAGGCTTGGTTACTTACACAGCACGAGCAAAATCCACCGCTAGCACTTGAAGAAAATGACCTTCATGGAGTCCGCCGTCCTGGTGTTTTGAAGAACAAACTGCGTGCTCGTTTAAGTAAGGCGCACGCAGTTGCGATTCCTAAGGCAACAGCGGATGATCTAAAAGAGATTGAGCACCACTAATTATTTTCGCAAATCGCTTTTAGTTTCACCAAGCTCTTGGCCATCCACTTTGGATTGAGTTCAAGAGATCCGGTTACATCCAGCCATTTCTCAGCAAACTTAGGAATGCCACGGGCATCAAAGATTTCGGTGACTTGGGTCCTGCCATTTGCAAGATCTTCTAACTCATAACTCCAGGTCCATTTCATTAGATGGCACCAAGATATTTTCTTACCTTCTTCAAAGGCAACGACTGTATTTGTGATTCGGTATGGCACCTTAACCTTCATTGCCATACCGAATTTAGCGCCTAGATGCAGACGCACCGGTGCAGAGATACTGCCCTGCAGCGTTCCGGATCCGTCAAAGAGCGGGTGGCAGCGCGCGTCTGCAATGAGGTCGAAGATTTGTTGAGCTGGCGCCTCTATAACAATTCGAGCCGCGGTGGTACGTGGGAGGTTTAAATCGAGAATCTCGGCGCGGATCGATTCCATGCTTTAAATCTATAACTTAAATAAGTTAGTGAGAAGCGTTCTCAGGAAGCGGCTTTTCGTATTCTGTTACGAAACCTATGATGCTAATTACCAAAGCTCCTAGTGAAATCAGTGTTAGCCACCAACCGATAAGCAATGAAAGTCCAAGTGCCATCGAGCTCAGTGCAACTGGCAACGGCCACCATGAATGCGGGCTATAAAAACCAAGTTCTCCTGCGCTATCTGCGATTTCACCAGTAGGGCGATCTTCCGGCAAAATTTGTCCGATTCGCTTCTGGGTAAACCACACGTAGAAACCAACCATGCCGGCCAGGCAGGCTGCCAAAATCATTCCGGTTATGCCAACTGCTTCTCCGCCTACGTAGTAGTAGATGACGGACATGATTACGTAGAAAACGCTAAGCCCACCAAAGAGTTGCCAATTAGTTTTCATTAGTGACCTTCGGTCTTAATGTGAGGATGGTGAAGATCAAATGCTGGGCGCTCTGAACGAATACGCGGCATAGTTAAGAAATTGTGACGTGGCGGTGGACATGATGTCGCCCACTCGAGAGAGGAACCATAGCCCCAAGGATCATCGCAATTTACAAGTGGTGAATTGCGAGTAATCCAAATATTTACAAAGAATGGAATCATCGATAAAGCCAGCAGTGCTGAACCAACGGTAGAGACCATATTCATTCCGGTGAAACCATCGGTTGCCAAGTAATCGGCGTAACGACGGGGGAATCCCTTAATACCTAACCAGTGTTGAATCAAAAATGTTGTGTGGAAACCGACGAAGAGGGTCCAGAAGTGAATCTTTCCGAGGCGCTCATTTAGCATACGACCGGTCATCTTTGGCCACCAGAAATAGAAACCAGCGAACATAGCAAAAACCACAGTTCCGAAAAGAACGTAGTGGAAGTGCGCAACTACGAAGTAAGAGGCAGAGACGGCAAAATCCATGGGAGGTGAAGCCAAGATTATTCCGGTGATACCGCCGAATAAGAATGTGACAAGGAAGCCCATAACCCAGAGCATTGGGGTTTCAAATGTGACATGGCCGCGCCACATGGTGCCGATCCAGTTGAAGAATTTAACTCCAGTTGGAACTCCAATTAAAAACGTCATAAATGAGAAGAATGGCAAGAGAACTTGTCCGCTAGCAAACATGTGGTGCGCCCATACAGCTACCGAAAGGGCAGAAATCGCAATAGTTGCTGCAATCAAACCTTTATAACCAAAGATTGGTTTACGGCTAAAGACTGGCAAAATTTCTGTAGCAATACCGAAGAACGGTAGCGCCAAGATATAAACCTCAGGGTGTCCGAAGAACCAAAATAGGTGTTGCCACAACATCGCTCCACCATTTGCTGGATCAAAGATATGTGAACCAAAGAGTCGATCTGATTCCAAGGCAAGCAGGGCTGCTGCTAATGGCGGGAACGCAAGAAGTACAAGAATTGAAGTTAAGAGAACGTTCCAAGAAAATATCGACATACGAAACATAGTCATGCCAGGTGCGCGCATTGTGAAGATTGTTGTAATGAAGTTAACGCCGCCGAGGATCGTTCCGAGACCAGAGACAGCAAGACCGATCACCCAAAGGTCGCCACCGATACCTGGTGAATAAGTTGAGTTCGCAAGCGGGGCATAAGCCGTCCATCCAAATGCCGCTGCTCCCCCTGGAGTTAAAAATCCAGCAACAGCGGTGACGCTTCCAAAAAGGAATAACCAGTATGAAAGCATATTCAAACGAGGAAAAGCTACGTCAGCGGCGCCAATCTGCAACGGCATTATCACGTTGGCAAATCCAACAAAAAGTGGAGTTGCAAACATCAAAAGCATGATGGTGCCGTGCATTGTAAATATTTGGTTGTATTGCTCATTGCTAAGGAATTGCATACCGGGACGAGCTAGTTCAGCACGCAAAAGTAGTGCCAGAATACCTCCAACTAAAAACCAAACAAAAGAAGTGATCAGATACAGGTACCCGATCGTCTTATGGTCGGTTGAAGTAATCCACTTTACAAAATTCTTACCTTTAGCGGGCGGAACAACTGAAGTTACATCAATGGTGGGACGTTCTGCATAAGTTGTCATGCCGTACTCGCCTTCAGGGTCTCTAGATAAGTCTTATATTCCGATGGTGTAACAACTTTTACAGTGAAGAGCATCTGGGAATGATTGCGACCACACAAAATGTTGCAACGCCCTGGATAGGAGCCAAGTTTATTTGCAGTGAATTCGAGGCTATTTGTCACACCCGGGAGATTCTGCATTTGAATCATAAAAGCTGGGACCCAGAAACCATGCACAACATCATTTGCGGTAATCGTGTATCGGACTTTTTCGCCGAGTGGAACTACTAGCGTCGGTGGATTTGCAGGAGTTCCGGTCACAAGCGCCTTTGGTCCTGCTTCTGGATATCCGAATTGCCAAGACCACTGAAAACCATCAACGGTTATCTCATGAGCGTAAGTTGTAGTTTTTTCATAGATCTCATTTTGCTTTATCGCTGTGAAGTAGAACAGAACTGCGACGATGATAAAAGGAATGATTGTGTAGGCGACTTCAACGGGCACGTTGTATTGAGTCTGTTTTGGAAACTCGCCTTTACTCGCCTTAGCGCGATGGAACACCGCTGGCCAAAGAATCAGAACTAAAGTGAAGATGCCAACTACTGCGGCTGCGATCCATGAACCTTGCCAGAGCGAGAGCGAAATATCGTTAACGCTCGAAAGTCCTTCTTCAAAACCAAGCCCAGAGACTTGCGCGCATCCAGTTAAGACAAGGGCAAGTGGTGCGAGCAGCAGAGCGCGAAGCATCGGGCGGCGTTCTCTGACGGACATAGGCCTAAGGATAGTGCCGTATTTCCCTCATGCGCGCATTGGCTAGTAGCGTTCGCGGGGTGGTTCCAGTCACAGGAAATTTTCAGTCCGAGGCAGCACTTAATTCGCTAGCCCAGGAAGCGATGCTTTCTGCCATCGAATCCGGATGGGCTGATCCCAAAAAGATTGGCCAGTACCCAAGTAAGGCTGCAATTTTACGCAATGGTGCAATCGAATCACTGGCACACCGCCTCGGGTTGAGTCCAGATCAGATTGAAATTACTGGTGAGGTGGGGCTTAGTTACTTTCTTACATTGGCCGGGTTACTAGATGAGGATAAAAATTTATATTCTGGAGCAGGTGATCGCAGCGGAGTAATTGCAACGGTCAGGTCGCACCAGGGTCCCAACTTTGAAATTCCGTTATCCAGAGATGGCAGATTAAATTTCTCAACAACAGTTTTTGCCCCAAATTCAGTTCTGGCTTTTCAATTAGCTAATGGCGAAAGTGGCGCAATAAACGAATTGCCAAATGAAATTCCGAAAGACTTGTTGATTGCCGTAGATGCAACCGCATCAGGTGCGCGGGTTAAGTTGCCAGATCGATGGGATTCGGCCTGTTTTGATTCCAGGTCATGGGATGGTCCAGCGGGCCTGGCCATCGTTGCGATAAATAACGCGGCGCAGTGGAAGAACCCCCTTCCCCATATTTCCAGCGTCCGCCGTACGTACGGCACTTATTCATTGCCTTTGTTGCTAGCTAGCGCCGTTGCGTTAGAGAACTATCGCCCTAGTGAAGTTTCCACGAGAGAGTTAACAGAGCGATTCCGCACAGATATCAGCAAAGCACTCCCTGAGGCGCTCATTGCTGGCGAATTAGAAAAATCCATGGCCCACTTAACCTCATTGGTCATTCCTGGAACCAACGGTGAAGAGTTATTAAGAGAACTCGATCGAAAAGGATTTGCAGTTGATTCTGGTTCAGCATGCACGGCTATGAATTTGCAACCTAGCCATGTCTTATCTGCAATGGGGATGCCAACAGATGGAAATATCCGAATTGCAATCCATACCGAGACAACTCTCGAAGAAATTACTGGATTAGTTACCGCTTTGGTAAGTGCGGTTCGATCTCAGCAGCAGCGCTAGCGCCATAAGCAGCCCTAAATCTTTCAACAAATTCAGCCGAAGTAAATCTGTACTCTTGAGTTCCAGTTGTTTCAATTACATAGGTTGCAATCATTGCACCTAACTGCGCACAACGTTCATGGTTTAGACCCCACGCCAAACCCGCTACGAAGCCAGATCTAAATGAATCGCCAACTCCGGTTGGATCAATCCTGGCTTTCTCTTTTGGACAAGTAACTTTTATAGTTTCGCCATGACGAGATTCAACTCGTGCACCATCTGAACCAAGTGTAACTATGCGGTACTGGACTTGTTCCAGAATTTCGCGATCGCTCCAACCTGTTTTCTGAATCGCAAGAGCCAATTCATATTCATTTAAAAATAGGTAGGTAGCGCCGTTAATCAATAACTTGATTTCTTCACCACTCATACGTGCCATTTGTTGTGAAGGATCGGCCGCGATGGCAATACCCTGCTGACGCGCTATTTCAGAGTGGCGCAACATCGCTTCCGGATCATCTGGGGAGATAACAAGCAAATCCAGTTTTCCGGTCTTCTCCATAATTGGAGATAACTCAATATTGCGCGCCTCTGACATCGCACCTGGAAAGAATGATGCGATCTGATTAAGTTCAGTATCTGTCGTAACCATGAAGTGCGCGGTGTGTAGAGTCTTGGAAATCAATACGTGTGATGTATCTACTCCATGACGAACCAACCAAGCATCGTAATCTGGCCAATCAATTCCAACAGCTGCGATCAAAATTGGATTTAAACCTAGGGAACCCATACCGAACGCGATATTTGCCGCGCATCCACCGCGGCGGACTTCTAAGCCATCGACTAAAAAAGATAATGAAACTTTTTCAAGAGATCCCGCAACAAGTGAATCGGTAAATTTGCCAGAGAAGGTCATCAAATGGTCAAGGCCAACCGAGCCTGCTACGCCAATTTTCATTTAGATAAAAGCGGCTTTAAAGCTTTAGTTAAATGAATCTCCACAAGCACAAGAACCCTGAGCTTGTGGATTATCGATTGTGAAGCCCTGCTTCTCGATAGTGTCTACAAAATCAATTGTTGCGCCCATCAAATACGGATCGCTCATCTTGTCGACTACAACTTTAACGGCGCCAAATTCGCGCGCGATGTCGCCTTCTTGATTGCGATCATCAAAATAGAGTTGGTAGCGAAGTCCGGAACATCCGCCTGGCTGAACCGCAACGCGCAAGTACAAATCATCGCGACCTTCTTGAGCAAGAAGAGCAGCAACTTTCGCAGCGGCTACGTCAGTTAGGGCGATTGATGTGCTGGTGGTTGTCTCAGTAGTCATGTACCTAGCCTACCTTCCAATCCCCGTCGATGCGACACTGGCGCCTAAAATGCGCGAGAATGTGTCCATGTCCACATCTAGCCCAGTCTCGCTAACTAACTTGCTTTTATTAGGGCAAGGCAATGACTTGAAATCCGAGAGAGGCGTCTCGTGTACTGGGGAAATGCCTGCCGCAAGTGACCCAGATTTAGTAGAGCGGGCTATCGCTGCGCGAACCGTACTCGGAGATCGTGCGCTGATACTTGGCCATCATTACCAAAGAGATGAAGTAATCGCTTTTGCAGATATAACAGGAGACTCATTTAAATTGGCGCAAGCCGCTGCTGCGCAATCGAGCGCGGAATTTATAATTTTTTGTGGCGTGCATTTCATGGCCGAAAGTGCCGATATTTTAACGTCAGCTGCGCAAAAAGTTATTCTCCCTGATCTCGCAGCAGGTTGTTCGATGGCCGATATGGCAACTGCAAATCAAGTTCAAAAATGTTGGGAAGATCTGACCACTGTCGGAGTATCTGCAAAGACAATTCCTGTTACATATATGAATTCATCTGCTGCCATAAAGAGTTTCACCGGGGAACACGGTGGAACTATCTGCACATCTTCAAATGCTAAGAAGACAATGGAATGGGCGCTCACCAAAGGCGAGAAAATTCTTTTCTTACCCGACCAACATTTAGGACGAAACACGGCGGTACTTTCACTCGGACTATCGTTAAGTGATTGCGCGCTCTGGGATCCCTGGAAACCGATGGGTGGACTCACCCCTGAAGAAATTCGCGCCGCCAAAGTTATTCTGTGGCGCGGCCATTGTTCAGTGCATGGACGTTTTTCGGTCGAGTCAGTTAACGAAGTACGTAAGCGCGTTCCT
>CAWUTY010000007.1:0-6082 GCA_963925575.1 Candidatus Nanopelagicaceae bacterium | reverse complement strand
GGCTGGAAGATCCGCCGGCGTTGTATTAACTGAACATGGCAAAAAACAAGCGATCGAGTTGGCTAAGAGATTGCAAGGAATTAGCGTCGCATCGATTCACATCAGCCCAATTGAGAGATGTCATCTAACAATGGCTCCTTTTTTGGATGCCGCAACACCTGCCAAACGTCCCAAAGTTTTCATTACCGATGATCTAGCTGAGGTTGATTACGGTAAGTGGACTGGCAAGAAACTTAGTTCTTTATATCGCCATAAATTATGGAAGACTGTGCAGAACCGCCCCAGTGCGATGTATTTTCCTGATGGGGAGGGTTTAGCCAATGTCCAGGTTCGTGCGATGCGTGCCTTACATCAGGCGGCAGCGATGCCTGGTAATCAAATATTGGTAAGCCATGGTGATGTAATAAAAAGCATTGTAGCTGCCGTGCTTGGCACACATCTAGATAATTTTCAGAAGATCGTGATCGATCCGGCATCCGTTACCGTACTTGATTTTGACGGAACGGAATTCAAAGTTATAACTTTGAATTCCACAATGGCGGCCATTGCCGATTTAGTTCCTGCCAAGAAAAAATCGATTGGCAAAGCCTTACTTGGCGGAGGATCCGGAAGTTTGAGATCTAAATGAGTTCCAGAATTCTGCTCTTTGATCCAGCGGAGCGATTTGTAGTCGGTACCGTTGGCGTGCCAGGTGAGCGCACCTTCTTTATTCAGGCGCGTGAGAAAAGCCGTTTGGTCTCTGTCTCCCTTGAAAAGGCGCAAGTCTCCGCCCTTGCTGATCGAATCCTGCAAATTTTGCGAGAGGTGAGAAGCAGTGAGCCTTTAACGACCTTCGAAAGAGTTGTCGTTGATGATCAACCGTTGGAAAGTCCCATAGATGAAGAGTTTCGTGTCGGTGTGATTGGCCTGGCTTATGTTTCCGATCGCGCGCTAATCGAGATTGATATGCAAGCAATCGCAGAATCACAATTTGAAAGTGATGAACTCATTGAAATCGATACCGAGGGCGATCAGGATATTTTGCGAGTGCTTCTGCCTCTGGGATACGCCGAAAGTTTTGCAAAACGAGCAAATATCGTGGTTGGTGCGGGTCGAGTCCCATGCCCATTTTGTGGTGGACCGATAGATCCTGCTGGGCATCTCTGTCCTCGTGCAAATGGTTATCGAAGATAGTGATGTCTAAAGATAAAGCGCAGGTCGAAAAGTGGTTGGTTGATATAAACAACGCGACGCTTACCGTGACTGGAAGGTTAATCGATGCATCAAATGCGACTTTATATGCCATGTGTACCGTCAAAGATAGCGATGGCGAACGAGAGTTTGCCTGCATTTATAAGCCTATCGCCGGTGAACGTCCACTATGGGACTTTCCAGATGGCACACTGGCTAATCGCGAATATCTAACTTTTCTTTTAAGCCATTGGTTAGATCTTCATTTGGTTCCGCCGACGATTTTGCGGGATGGTCCTTACGGGACAGGTATGGTCCAGATGTGGATTGATATTGATCCAGAAATTGAGTTGATGGATTTTTACTCCAAAGATGATCCGCGGCTACGTTCGCTCGCTCTCTTCGACATAATCATCAACAATACTGATCGCAAAATCGGACACTTAATCCCCAGCACAGAAGGACATCTCTATGGTTGTGATCACGGGGTCACTTTCCATGAAGAAGATAAGTTGCGTACGGTCTTATGGCAATGGGCGGGTGAGAACTTTACGGACGTCGAGACCGATCTTTTACACAGGGCTCGCGAAATTTTCCTGCTTAGCAAGCGAGAAATTGTTGAAGGTTTGATTGAGGCAGAAGAAATTGAAGCCACTATCGCGCGCATCGATCGAGCTTTGATCGCCGGATCATTCCCGCAACCGAATCCGGATTGGCCAGCCGTTCCATGGCCGCCGTTCTAAGATAAAACAATGAAATCCTGGGCCAGCGTTGCAATTCCGCCATTGCAAAAAACTTTTCTAATACCGCCGCTGCGTATATTCGACACCGCCGCTCAGGAAATTACTGAAGTAGAAGTTAAATCTTTATATCGGATGTATGTCTGCGGGATCACTCCATATGACGCCACGCATCTAGGTCATGCAAATACCTACTTAGCTTTTGATTTGCTGCATCGTTACCTTTTGGCCACTGGAGCAAAAGTTCATTTCGTAGAGAACATCACCGACATTGATGATCCGCTACTAGAACGTGCCAAGCGAGATGAAATTGATTGGCAAGATCTAGCGACTTCACAGATAGATCTCTTTCGCTCCGATATGGTGGCTCTTCACATATTGCCGCCTGCCCATTACATCGGAGCAGTAGATGCGATCCCATTGGTAGTTAACGCTATTTCTGTGCTGGATGCGGCGGATTCGGTCTATAAAGTTGAAAACGATCTCTATTTTAAAGTCCATAGCGATGCAAAGTTTGGATCCAGATCTCACCTGCCACAAAATCAAATGTTGAAAATATTCAGCGAACGTGGGGGAGACCCTGATCGCGCAGGTAAACAAGATCCGCTCGATGCACTTCTGTGGTTGGCGCATCGTCCAGGTGAACCAGGATGGGAAAGTAAGTACGGTATTGGTAGACCCGGATGGCATATCGAATGTTGCGCAATCGCCATTAACTACTTAGACATTGATCCAGCGTCGGCTACCTCCATTGACTTTCAAGGTGGAGGCAGTGATTTGATATTTCCACATCACGAAATGTCTGCCGCTCAATCTAAATTGATGAATGGTAAAGAGTTTGCAGCGCGCTATGTGCATGCCGGAATGATCGGTTTAGATGGTGAAAAGATGAGTAAATCTAAAGGTAACTTAGTCTTTGTTTCGCAACTATTGCATGAAGGAATTGATGCAATGGTGATTCGTACCGCTTTATTGCGTCATCACTACCGAAGTGATCATATGTGGCATAACTCAGAGCTAGATGAAGCAAGGCTTTTTCTGGATCAATTGCGACTATGCCTATCGCGACCGGAGGTCGCGCCAACTGATAGAACTATTGAGGCGGTTATTTACTCACTTTCCGAAGAACTAAACACCCCAGCCGCCTTATCTGCATTACAGAATTGGATTGTGGCGACTAACAACGGTGAAACCGGTGGCAATCCTGGAGAGTTAAGCAGGGCTATTGATGCGCTATTGGGGATTGCGATTTAATTCTCAGTTTGTCTGCGTAAAAATCTTTCTAGCTCCCTGGCGATCTCATCACCCGAAACATCTTCCAATAAAGTGGAGTCTTTACTTTCCTCTAGCGCCTTGACGTATTCGGCGACATCGCTATCTTCGCGGGCTAACTCATCTACTTCTGATTCCCACTCGCGCGTTTGTGTTGGTAGTTCACCTTGCGGCAAAGTAACTTCTAGAAGATCCTCGAGCGCGTTAACTAAGGCCAGAGTTGCCTTTGGGGATGGTGAGTCGCTCGCGTAATGCGGGATCGCAGCCCAAAGTGAGACTGCATCTAAGCCGCGTCTTAGACAAGCATCTGCAATGACACCGAGGATCCCGGTAGGCCCTTCATATTTACTAACTTCAACACCTAAACGATTTGCGATGTCGGGATGTGCTCCGCTACATGTCACAGTTATTGGGCGCGAATGTGGCGCATCGGCCAACATCGAACCTAAAGTTACAATCATTGAGACTTCGAGATCATCCGCCAAATCGATTAGGTCTTGCGTAAAAGACTTCCACTTCATAGAAGGCTCAACACCACGCACAATTACAAAATCAAAATCGAATTCTGGCATTTGCAGACCAAAAACTTGTGTGCAGGGCCAGGTCAAAGATCTCATATTTGAATCATCCATATAGACCATTGGACGATTTACTTGAAAATCATAAAACTCTTCAGGATCTACATCGGCTATCAATTCAGGTACAACACCAGTTTGTTCATCAATGGCATGGATGCCATCGGTCCAAGAGCCCAAGATATGAGAAGCTGCGCCGGTAGCGGCTTCTGCAGCATCATTCCATCCCGAGAATGCGATTAGCATCACTGGGGAACGAAGTGCAGGAATTTTATGAATCTCCATATCGCCACCTTACGGTAACCTCGCTCATGTGACGAGTCATAATCGCAATAGACCTGCCGGGCTTTTACGCCAGGCACTTTCGTCGCGTACGGTAATTGCCGATGGTGCGATGGGCACGATGCTGCAAGAGGCGGATCCAACGCTGGAAGATTTCCAAGGACATGAGGGCTGCAACGAAATTCTTAACGTTTCGCGCCCAGATATTGTCAGATCTGTTCATGATCAGTATCTGGCGGTCGGCGTCGATGCGATAGAGACAAATACTTTTGGTGCCAACTGGGCGAACTTAGCTGAGTATGGAATTGAAGATCGCATCTACGAATTGGCTTATGCAGGGGCGCAAATCGCCCGCGAGGCGGCCGACGCTGCCTCAACACCTGAAAAACCAAGATTTGTTCTAGGTTCACTCGGACCCGGAACTAAGTTACCTTCACTCGGTCATACAAGTTACGAGCATCTGAAGAACGCCTACCACATCGCTTGCAAAGGGCTGTTAGAGGCCAAAAGCGATGCGCTACTTATCGAAACAACGCAAGATCTATTACAAGCAAAAGCCGCGGTAAACGGTGCACGACAAGCGATATCTGAAGTTGACTTTGATGTTGTTCTTATTGTCCAAGTAACAGTTGAGACCACCGGCACCATGTTGCTCGGTTCTGAAATTGGCGCTGCACTAAACGCGCTTGAGCCGCTTGAAATTGATTTGATCGGACTTAACTGCGCTACCGGTCCAGCCGAGATGTCAGAACACTTACGTTATCTCTCTAAGTTCGCTAACTGCGCCATCTCGGTTATGCCAAATGCTGGATTACCAATTCTAGGAAAAAAAGGCGCTGAGTATCCACTTGGTCCTGCTGAGTTGGCCCAAGCGCTGGAGACTTTTGTTGGTGATTACGGAATCTCACTAATTGGCGGATGTTGTGGAACAACTCCGGAACACTTGGCGGCAGTTGTAAATAAATTAGGGGCAAAGGCCGTGCCACAACGGGTTAGTAACTTAGATCCAGGTGCCTCCTCGCTCTATCAATATGTGCCCTTTAGACAGGACAACACTTATTTAGCGATAGGGGAGCGCACCAATGCCAATGGGTCTCGCGCATTCCGCGATGCCTTAATTATTGAGGATTGGGAAAGCTGTGTAGAAATCGCGCGCGATCAGATTCGCGATGGCGCTCATATGCTTGATCTGTCTGTCGATTATGTAGGTCGCGATGGCGCAAAAGATATGAGAGAGCTCGCTACTAGATTTGCGACTTCTTCAACGCTTCCGATCGTTTTAGATTCAACCGAACCTGCTGTTTTGAAAGCAGGGCTTGAAGCACTGGGTGGGCGAAGCGTAATTAACTCCGTCAACTATGAAGATGGTGATGGACCTACTTCCCGCTTTGCCCGGATCATGCCGCTGGTACAAGAGCACGGCGCATCAGTTGTTGCACTCACGATTGATGAAGAGGGGCAAGCGCGTGATTGTGAATGGAAGTTACGTGTTGCGCGTCGCCTCATTAAAGATTTGAATGAGAACTGGCAGATGAAGACTGGTGATATTTTGATCGACTGCCTGACCTTTCCGATTGCTACCGGTCAAGAGGAGACACGACGCGATGGCATCGAGACCATTAGCGCTATTCGTACCTTGAAGAGTGAATTCCCGGAAGTTCAGACGACACTTGGTGTATCCAATGTTTCATTTGGTTTAAATCCAGCGGCGCGCGTCGTCCTTAACTCGGTATTTTTACACGAGTGCGTCGTAGCCGGTCTTGATTCAGCGATTGTTCATCCTTCTAAAATCACACCTTTAGCGCGCATTGATCAGCGACAGAAAGAAGTTGCGCTAGACCTAATTTATGATCGCCGCAAATATGAAGGTGATGTCTGCACTTATGACCCATTAACTGAGTTCCTGCAATTATTTGAAGGGGTTGAATTGGCGGTATCGCGAAATGTGCGCGCCGCCGAATTAGCGGCCCTTCCGCTTACCGAACGCTTGCAACGTCGCATAGTTGATGGCGAAAAGGTGGGCCTCACCGATGATCTAGATCT
>CAWUTY010000006.1:0-11942 GCA_963925575.1 Candidatus Nanopelagicaceae bacterium | reverse complement strand
AATAAATGAAGATGGTCTAATTAAGATCTCTACCAGTTCGCTGGCTACAACCTATTTAAATGATCCATTGGGTTGGGACTCCAAAGTCACAGATGGTTACTTTCTAACATCTGATCTCGGTGAAATTCACGAGAGTAAGTTAATTGTTTCCGGTCGCGCTGATGATGTCATCGTTACAGGCGGCGAAAATATCTCACTCTCTGCTGTTGAAAAAGTTATCCGCGATACTTTCACTGGGATTGAATGCGCCGCTTTTACAATCCCAGACACGCAATGGGGCCAAGCACTTCATTTAGCTATTGCTGGCTCAATCCAACCTGATAAATCAGAAATTAACGAAGTCCTTTCTTTGCAGATTAGCGTTGCAGCCAAGATAAAAGGGTTCTTATTTATTGATAAGTTACCTCTCACCACTCTGGATAAAATTGATCGCCAAAGACTCATCGAATTAGCGCTCGGAGATACCAAATGACTTCTGTAAGTAAATGGGTGGCTGGTGCCCGCCCGCGCACTTTGGCTGCCGCAATTGCGCCGGTCATGGTTGCAACCGCATTTGCAGAAAGTCAGTGGAGCCCATGGCGCGCATTGCTTGCGCTAATCGTAAGTTTGGCGCTACAAATTGGAGTTAATTATGCAAATGATTATTCTGATGGAATCCGTGGCACAGATGATTCTCGAATAGGTCCAATTAGATTAACTGCCAGCGGCCTTGCTAAACCGGGCGCTGTGAAAGCCGCTGCTGCGATCTCTTTCCTCGTTGCCGCTTTCGCAGGGTTAGCACTTGCCAGCTTAACGACATGGTGGCTAATTCTCGTCGGAGCCCTGGCTATTAACGCAGCTTGGGGCTACACCGGTGGAAATAGCCCTTATGGTTATAAAGGCTTAGGGGAAGTAGCTGTTTTTTTATTTTTTGGAGTCATCGCAACTGTTGGAAGTTATTTTGCGCAGACCGAAAGAATAAATTTGCAGGTTTTCGTTATTTCAATTCCGATGGGCGCGCTAGCGTGTGCCATCTTGGCTATAAATAATCTGCGCGATCGCGAACAAGATGAGATTGTCGGCAAAAAAACCTTGGCCGTTCGCTTAGGTGATAAAGGTGCACGCCGCCTTTACATCGCACTACTTCTTTCAGCACATATCTTTGCGCTCTTTACTTTTGAACCTGGCGCGCTGCTAACTCTTCTGGCTGCTCCCCTAACCTGGAACTTGGCTCGTGGCGTAACAAGCGGGGTACAAGGTGCGGACTTAATCCCGTATTTGGGTAAGACTGGTAAGTTGCAACTGGCCTTTGCTCTCCTTTTTGCACTCGGCTTTGTTATCTAACTTTGGCTAGAATAGGAGCATGATTAAGTTGCTAGGAATAATCTCAATAACCTCACTGGTTTTGACTTTGTACGCGTTCATTGATTGTGCGCGACGCGATGAGTCATTAATAAATAAATTGCCTAAGTGGGGCTGGTTACTGCTAATACTTCTTCTTGCACCATTTGGAGCTATTGCTTACGTGGCCATTGGTCGCGTACGTGGTGAAAGGGGCCCGCGTCCGCCGAAGCGTCGCATATTGCCGCCAGATGATGATCCAGATTTTCTACGCAAGCTTTAATTTACTCAAGAATCAGAGGCCGCTGTAAGTGTGCTTTCCGGTTCCCCAAACATTTACATAAACATAGTTGAACAAGAATGTTGAGCCAGCAAATAAGCAGAGCCAAGCAGCGCGCTTGCCACGCCATCCGATAGTTACGCGAGCGTGTAAGTAAGCAGCATATGCCACCCAAGTAATAAATGCCCAAGTCTCTTTTGGATCCCATCCCCAATATCTACCCCACGCACTTTCGGCCCAAATTGCACCAGCGATAACTGAAAATGTCCAAAGTGGAAATACAAATGCAACTAAGCGATAGGAAAGTTGATCTAGTGTTTCTAAATCTGGCAAACGTTTTGCCCATGCTTTTCGTTCACCACGTGATTCCATGGAATCTAGATAGAGGTATGCGCCAGCGATGACATTTGAAAGTAAGAAAACTCCACCCGAAATAATTGCAGCAATCACATGAATTACTAGCCAGGTTGATTTCAAGGCAGGTACCAATGGGGCGCTGTCACGATATAGAAGTGTTATGGCGGTGCCAAGAGTTAAAAGAACTGAAATCGAGATAAATAGTCCAAGCCAACGTAGATCATATTTACGAAGTGCGGCTAAATATGCGCCAGTGAATGCAAGTGCACCGGTGAGTGAGAATTCATACATGTTTCCCCAAGGAACATGCTTGGCAGAAATCCCACGTGCAATAACGCCGCCTAATAACAAGAGAAACCCTAAAACCATCAGCGCTGTTGCAATTCGTGCAGCGCGCTCGGTGCGCGTGTAATCCAAAGTCTTAGTTTTTAGTGAGCCTTCTGTGTCTTCGCTCTGTTCTGAAGTTCTAACTGCCCAGGCGGTTTCAAAAGCATGTGCCAAAAAGGAGAGAGCAAAAATACCCAGCGCCGCATAGATCAAGTTATTTGATAGGTAGGCCCAGGTCGTTTGCATTTATTTCTCCTTTCTTAAATGAGCAACAATTTTTTCTATTTCGGCAGGTAAGCCAGGTGCTCCATTCTTCGCCAGGCCAGCAACTTCTACAACTCCAGTTGGTGTGATCCTTACCCAGATACGCCGGCGTCGCCCAAACAGTGAGGCGAGTAATCCGAGGATGGCCGCAATAGCACCATAGAGTGAATAGGACTTTCCAGGATCATCAACGATCGCCAGGTTTATCCAGGGAGTGAAGGCTTCAAAGGTGATTGAGCCTTCAGGGTATGAAAATGTTTCACCAGGTTTTAGTGAATCAAGTGCTATCCGCTCCATTTTAGAAGTATCAATTCGATAAACAGATTGAGGATTACCAGAATCTAAACCTAGATCACCTTTCCAAATCGAGAAGAGCAACTTTGGATCAAGGGCTTCTGGGAAAACAGAAATGCCACCGTTTGCTCCATCTCGCGCATAAGTCGGCAAGAAGCTAGCTACAAAACCAACTTGAGGATTGGCATCGGGAACTTTAATGGAGCCGATCGAACGTAAATTTCCATCCTGTGGCAAAAATGGAACCGGCCCTTGCAGTGCAACCGCGCCTGTGGAATCACGAACTGTAACGATCGGTGAATACCCGTTGGCCTGCAAATAGACCCTTGTATTTCCAAAGGTCAGAGGGCTATTTACTTTTAGTATTTTGATCGAAGAAGTTTTTTCTCCAGAATTTGTTACCCGAACCGTTGCCGTGTAATCCTGCGGCGCATTGGTCAGAACATCATATTTAGCAACAAAATCAATCACTTCAATAATAAATGGCTGCAAGGAATCATCATCGCTAAGTTTGCCAAATGAGAGAGTGTCATAAGAAGTTGGAACGCTAATAAATCGCTCACCTTTATTGATGATCGCTTCACCACGCATACCAAATAATGAACCGATGCTTACACCGAGCAGGATAAGGATTAGCGATAAGTGAAAGAGTAGATTGCCGGTTTCGCGCAAGTAACCTTTTTCAGCCGAAATACTCTGACCTTCGGCGCGAATTCTAAAACGATTTTTCTTAAACCAATCCGTGGCAATTTCGAGTTCTGAGCCTTGCCCCGAAAATTCTAGGAAGGATTCCATTCGGGATAAGTTGCGCGGAGTTGCTGGTGGTTGTGCTCGCATCGATTTAAAATGTTCAAAAGTGCGTGGCAAGACACACCCGATTAGCGAAATAAATAGCAAGATATAAATAGCGCTGAACCAAGGTGATGAATAAACCGTAAATCCTGAAAATCTATCTATCCAACGCGCTAATTCGGGGCTATCTAAATAATATTGCCGCACAGCAATCGGATTTTGAGAGCGCTGTGGGATTAATGAACCGGGGATCGCCGCCAGGCCCATCAGCATTAGAAGAATTAGCGCGGTGCGCATACTGGTTAGTTGGCGCCAAATGAAGCGCAATAAACCAGCAGTATCTAATTCGGGAATATCTACTTCTTTACTCATTAAATCACCGGTGTAAATTCTGTAATTATCGAGCGAAGTGAAATCATTAAATCAGTCCAAAAACCAAGTAGCTGTGCAATACCAATCAGGATCAATAGTGCTCCACCGATTTTGGAAATTAAATCTCCACGCTTAGTTAAGAACCGTCGTAGTCGTGCCGATTTATCTAAGTAAAGTCCCGATGCGATAAACGGTGCACCAAGTCCGATGCAATATCCGAAGGAGAGAATGGCACCACGCGCCGCACTTGATTCTTGAAATGCCAAAGTCTGCACAGTTGCAAGTGCGGGTCCGATACAAGGTGTCCATCCAATACCGAAAAGAAATCCCAACAAAGGCGCCCCGATTAGCCCGCCGTTGGTAGCTGCTTTCGGGGAGAAAGTTCGCATCATAGGAAAGCGCCCCATAAAAATCAGTCCAAGTGCAATTGTTATTACACCCAGAACGCGTGTGATGGCCTCATCGTTAGTTGCGATGCGAGATCCGATACCGCCAAATAGCGCGCCGTAGGAGATGAATAGAACGCTGAAGCCAAGTACAAAGAGTATCGAGCCAAGAAAAACCCGACCTTTAGATTTGGAATATCCAGCGGCAAAAGAAAGGTAACCAGGTACTAAAGGAAGTACGCAAGGTGATATGAATGAGATCAGACCGGCAAGTATCGCGATCGGAAAAGCAACGAGTAAGAATCCACCGAGTAACTGCTCTACAAAGAAGTCAATCATTCTGCTTCGAGCTTTCTAATCAACTTACTTAAAGATGTCAGAGTCACTTCACCTGAAATACGAGCGGCAACATTTCCATTTTTATCTAACAACACTGTCGAAGGAATGGCATTTGCTGGAAGGCTTCCCTTAAAGCCAATCAACAAAGAATCATCAATAAAGGTTGGGTATGGCATAGCAAATCGACGTGCAAATGCTTCGGCGGTGGCAGGATTATCGCGAGTTAAAATTCCCATGAATTGGACGTCAGGATATTGCTTAGCGAGTTCGATCAACGTTGGTATCTCGGCGCGACAAGGCGAGCACCAGGAAGCCCAAACATTTACGACTGCAACTTGTCCAGGATTAAATATAAATTCCTTACCGCTTAGCGTCATTCCAGATAGTTCAGGAGCTGCGCTACGGCTCGAGCTTTCGATAAAAGTTACTGCGCCGCTGCCTTCGATAAAACTCTCTTCGGCCGTTGAACTGCCACCACCGCATGCGGTTAATAACGATGCAGAAAATAGCGCAAGCACGGCCAGTTTTAGTTGCTTACACATATACCCATTACTTCTTTGGTGGTAGTAAATGTGCAGCAGGTTGCGAATAAGTAAGTCCGGAAATCACACCTTCGCCATCAAAATGAATGCTGGTAACAGAGGCTAGTGTGCATTCGCGTTTGCGCGGATCGTGCAACATGGAACGACCTTCGATTGCGCTTCGAGTAATCCAGATTGGAAGTTGGTGTGAAACAACGATTGCATCTTTACCATTTGCTGCTTTATGTGCGGCAAAGATCGCTGCAAACATACGATTTATTTGTTCATCATATGGTTCACCCCATGATGGTTTCCAAGGATTGTATAAATGGCGCCATGCGGTGGGATGTTTCAGGATTCCACTGCCTGGTTCAAAACTCTTACCTTCGAAAATATTTCCGGCCTCAATTAAACGCTCGTCTGTCGTTATTTCAATTCCGTGTGCTTTTGCAATTGGTGCAGCAGTTTCTTGTGCACGTTGCAAGGGTGAAACATGCAGCGCACCTAAATTAATGCTCTTAGACCACTCACCCAATACTTCAGCCATTTGTTGGCCGCGCGTTGATAAACGCCAGCCAGGTTGGCGGCCATAGAGAATTTTCTGCGGATTTTCTACTTCACCGTGACGTGCGACGTGGACTGTTGAACTCATGGCGCTAAGCATAAAGCGTCCGATGGCCCAGCAATATCTGAGTTAATCGCTAAGGTTGTGCCCATGTCACTCACGCAGCAACGTGCGGCTTTTTTCGACGTTGATAACACGCTGGTGCGTGGCTCGACCATCTATTTTCTGGGACGTGGAATGTACCAGCGTGGATTTTTCACAAAAGCTGACATTTCCAGATTTGTACTGGCTAATCTGAGATTTCGCTTAACGGGGACTGAAAAGCAAGATGAGATCAATCGCTTTCAAAAATCAGCCCAAGAGTTTATTGGTGGCCACAATGTCACCGAAATTAACGCCGTTGCCCAAGAAATTTATGATGAGTACGTTTCCCCTGCGCTCTGGGAAGGCACGATTGAAATTGCTCAACGTCACTTAAATGATGGCGTTGAGGTTTGGCTAGTAACTGCCGCACCCGAAGATATGGCAACGTTAATTGCCGAACGTTTAGGATTTACTGGAGCGCTCGGCAGTAGGGCTGCAATCAAAGATGGTTTCTATACCGGTGAAATGAATGGGCCTTTACTGCACGGTCGCGAGAAGGCAACCGCAATTAAGGAGTTAGCGCGCGAACGTGGTTTCGATCTAGAACACTGCTTTGGATATTCAGATAGCCACAATGATTTGCCGCTGCTGCTAACTGTTGGAAATCCATCGGTGATTAATCCTGATGCCATCTTGCGTATTCGCGCACTCAAAGAAAAATGGCCGATCAATGATTTTCGCAGAATGCGTTTCCTAAATCGTTTACTCGGTCCAATGGTCTCGCGCGCAGCCTGGCTTGGTACGCGGCTTACTCCGCGCCGCAAATCTCGATGACTTCGCACTCAATTAGCGCCGCGACCTCACTTGCCAGTAATGTAGGCAAGTTATGGAAACGCGCTCCTTTGCAGATTACTTACGTACCCTGGATGACGCTGCCTTAATATCGCTCTTTACGATCGCCCTGATCTGGTAACCCCAGTTCCACCAGATATTGCATCCCTTGCAGTGCGCGCGACATCTGCGCCAAGTTTAGCCCGGGCAATCGATTCGCTAAACACTTGGCAATACCAAGTTCTCGAAGCATGCGCTGTTGCAGCCGAACCATTTAACGAAAAGCAGATTACAGCGCTAACCGATAAAGCGGCGCTATTTGTACTGCCGGGGCTCATCGAACGCGGCTTGCTTTATTCAGGAAGAGATGGCTTTTATATCCCAATAACGCTGCGCGAAGTTCTAGGCAATGAAATTGCGGGCCTCGGTCCGCAATCAATGGCAAAACTTTCACTAAAAAAATTAGATGAAGCACCGGCTGCAGCAAAGAAAGCTTTGGATGCGATGGTTTGGGGTCCACCGCGCGGAACTGTGGCAGATATTAAGAAACCTGGCGTTGGTGTTGCTTGGTTGCTTGAAAATGATTTTGTGGTTGTTGCTAATTCCCACACCGTTTTGATGCCACGTGAGGTTGCCATTTATTTGCGTGGTGGAAAAGTTCATAAGGATTTAGCAACACAAGCGCCCAAGATTTCAGGTGACAAGCGCGATGTAAAGAGTATTCAATTAGCGGCTATTGCAAACGTTTCAACTTATCTGCGTTGGACTGAAGAAATCCTAAATTTTTGGGCGCAAGAGCCGGCAGATGCGCTGCGCTCTGGTGGTCTTGGCGTACGCGACCTAAAAAACATTTCCGCCCATCTTGGTGTTGACGCAAATTGTGCGGCATTTATCGCTGAGTTAGCTTATTTGGCAGGCCTCTTAACGATTGATGCCGATGATCGAATTCTTCCATCAAGCCAGTTTGATATTTGGCTCACCCAACAACCGTCAGTTCGTTGGGAATCTCTTGTCTCGCAATGGTTAATTACCTCACGAGTAAGTGGGTTGGTTGGCAAAGAAGAATCAAAAAATGTGGCACCACTTGGCCCCGAACTCGATCGCGTCGCCGCATCTTCAATAAGAAAATTAACGTTACGTTTATTGCAAGAAAATCCCGAGATTGCACCAGACTTTCAGCCGCTTTCCGCCCTGGCAAATTGGCATATGCCCGCTAAACGCAGTGGCGGAATTCAGAGTGACTATGTGCAATGGACTTTGCGTGAGGCGGAATGGCTGGGGATTACTGGGCAGGGTGCCATCTCTAAATATGGTGTTGCCTTGTTGCAGGGCGCGCAATTAGATGAAATAAATGAAGATCTTCCGAAGCCAGTTGATCACATACTTATTCAGAGTGATCACACGGCAATTGCACCTGGTCCGCTAGAACATGAAGTCGCCCAAGAGTTAGCAATATTGGCTGATATTGAAAGCCGCGGCGGTGCAACTGTTTATCGTTTCAGCGAAGCCACAATTCGCCGTGGATTAGATCATGGTCGCACTGGCGATGAAATAAAAGCATTCTTAAAGAAAACTTCTAAGACACCAATGCCACAACCGCTGGAATATTTAATTGTAGATGTCGCGAAGAAACACGGAAAGTTGCGAGTGGGCAACACCTCATCATTTATTCGTTGTGAAGATTCCGCGCTTATTGCACAAATCATTAATGATAAGCATTTAGATATTTTGCAGTTGCGCCAGATTGCACCTGAGGTTCTAATTTGCCAACATGATGCCGCCGATGCCATGAATATTCTGCGCAGCTTTGGTTACTTACCAGCCGGCGAAGATTCGCAAGGATCCTTACTTAGCGGACCACGTATTCAACGTGCAAAATCTAAGGCACGCCCGCCACGCATTATTGGAGAATTTGATCGACCAGATGCGTTACAACTTACGGCTGCACTACGCGCGCTGCGCACTGGTGAGAAATCAAGTCATCGCCAAAGTACATTGCGCAATATTGCCGCTAACGCTCTCGGTTCTCTTCCACGCACAACTGCAAATGAAACGCTAGATATTTTGGCAGACTATCTGCAAAATCAACCAGCAACATCTCTTTCAATTGGATATGCCGATAACAATGGCCTTGTTTCACATCGCATTATTGATCCTTTAAAACTCTCAGCCGGTTCACTCATCGCCCGAGATCACGCAACTGGTGAGGTGCAGACCTTTAGAATTGCGCGAATTACAGGGGTGGCAGCAATATGACGAGCACGAAGGAGGATACATACGGCAGACTTAACCCTATGTTGGCTGCGATTGAAGCGTTAGTAAGGTGCGAATCACCTAGCGAGGATTTAGCTGCCTGCCAGAACGTGGTGCGACTAGCAAGTGATATCGCAACTCGCGTACTTGGAACTCCAGCTCAAATAAAAGAAGTTGAAGGCCGCCCAGTTTTTTGGTGGGGTGCAAATGCACCTGAAATTTTATTATTGGCACATCTCGACACAGTTTGGCCACTTGGTTCTTATTCTCCGCTTTGGGAAATTAACGGCGATGTAGTCCGTGGCCCAGGCGTCTTTGATATGAAGGCTGGCTTTGTTCAGGCCCTTTTTGCACTTAAAGATATCGCTGGTGCCGCAGATCGCGTGGCGCTGATTGCAACAACAGATGAAGAAATTGGTTCATTCGCATCGCGTAAATTAATTATGGATCTCTCCGCCAAAGCCAAAGCAGTCCTAGTTCTTGAAGCATCCCTTGGTGGCAAAGTTAAGACTGGGCGCAAAGGCACCGCGATGTACAAAATTAACGTGCACGGTTTAGCCGCGCATGCTGGGCTCGAACCCGAAAAAGGTGTAAATGCTACGGTTGAAATCGCGCATATTATTCTGCAACTTTCGGCGCTAGAAAATACACAGTACGGAACAACCGTTGTTCCAACTTTATTGAAGTCTGGAAATAGCACAAACACTGTTCCTGATTTTGCAGTTCTAGAAATTGATGCTCGATCATTTGCGCAATCTGAACTAGAAAGAATAGATGCAGCGATTAAATCAATTAAGCCAACTATTTCTGGCGCACGCTTGGAAATTACTGGAGGTCTTAATCGACCACCGCTTGAGCCATCATCGACCAAAGAATTGTATGAACGCATTGAAAGAGTTGCTAAAGAAATCGGTATGCCGCCTCTGGGCTGTGCCGAAGTAGGCGGTGCTAGCGATGGAAACTTTGCAGCAGCAGCAGGTGCGCAAGTTTTAGATGGCTTAGGTGCAATTGGCGGCGGAGCGCATGCGCCAAGTGAATGGTTAAGTCTGAAATCTGTTGAAGAACGAAGTGCACTTCTGCACGCCTTTATAAAGGATCTACTTAAATGAGCGAAGGTCCACTAATCGTCCAGAGCGATAAAACGCTATTGCTGGATATTGATCATCCACTTTCCACTGAATGTCGCCGTGCCATTGCACCATTTGCTGAACTAGAACGATCACCTGAACACATTCACACTTATCGTCTTACAAATTTGGGGCTTTGGAACGCCCGTGCGGCTGGCCACGATGCCGAGTTAGTCATCGATACTCTTATTAAATATTCACGTTATGCCGTTCCACATTCATTATTGCTCGATGTTGCAGAAACAATGTCGCGTTATGGACGTTTACGTTTAGAAGCAGATCCCATCCATGGACTTATTTTGGTTACGACAGATGTTGGTGTTCTAGAAGAGGTTATTCGCGCGAAGAAAATTGCTCCCCTACTTGGTGTTCGAATCGATCCTGAAACTATCGCTGTTCATCCCAGCCAACGTGGTGCGATTAAACAATCACTCTTGCGCCTGGGTTGGCCAGCCGAAGATTTTGCAGGTTATGTTGATGGCCAAGCACATGACATTGCTTTAAAACAAAGCGATTGGAAAATTCGCCCGTATCAAGAGTTGGCGGCCGAAGGCTTCTGGCACGGTGGTTCTGGTGTGGTTGTTCTGCCGTGCGGTGCTGGAAAAACAATTGTCGGCGCCGCTGCAATGGCACATGCCAAAGCTACAACTCTAATTTTAGTTACCAACACTATCGCTGCACGTCAGTGGAGAGAAGAATTATTACATCGCACAACTTTAAATGAAGATGAGATTGGCGAATATTCAGGGGCGAAGAAAGAGATTCGCCCCGTAACAATTGCGACCTACCAAGTTATGACTAAGAAAAAGAATGGTGTTTATTCGCACCTTGATCTTTTCGACACCCATGACTGGGGGCTAATAATTTATGACGAAGTGCACTTGCTACCTGCACCAATTTTCCGCTTCACTGCAGATATTCAATCGCGCCGCCGGTTAGGCCTTACTGCCACCTTGGTTCGTGAAGATGGCATGGAAGGCGAAGTTTTCTCACTAATCGGACCAAAGCGTTTTGATGTTCCCTGGAAGGAAATTGAAGCTCAGGGATATATCGCGCCTGCAGAATGTATTGAAGTGAGAGTTAATTTAACGCAAGCTGAACGTCTGGAATATGCAACTGCTGAACCAGAAGAGCGTTACCGCAAATGCGCAACCACCCGCACCAAACGTGATGTCGTCGAGGAGCTAGTTGGATTGCATGCTGGTGAGCAAATTTTGGTGATCGGCCAATACATTGATCAATTAGATGATCTCTCTGAAACCCTAGGTGTGCCACTAATCAAAGGTGAAACTCCTATAAAAGAGCGCGAGAGATTATTTGCCGCTTTCCGTACCGGTGAAATCACCTGCCTAGTTGTCTCAAAAGTTGCTAACTTCTCGATTGATTTACCGGAAGCCACAATTGCAATTCAGGTATCAGGAGCATTTGGTTCACGCCAAGAAGAGGCGCAAAGACTTGGCCGAATTGTGCGCCCTAAGGCTGATGGACGCGGTGCAAAGTTTTATTCAGTTGTCTCGCGAGACACTATTGACCAAGATTTTGCGCAAAACCGCCAACGCTTCTTGGCTGAGCAAGGTTATTCATATCGAATTATTGATGCTGACGATGTTTTTCAAGGCAAGATCTAAATCTTTCCGGATCCACCCTATAGAAATCGTGATGTTCTCCATCTATATGGATGACAGGTACCTCGTGTCCATAAAGTTTCTCTAAATCGGAATCACTATCGATAAATTTAATCTCCAAGTCAAAATCTAATTCAACTTTCAAAGTCTCAAGGGTTGCTTCTGCTACTTCGCAGAGATGACATCCGTGGCGTGAATAAACCGT
>CAWUTY010000005.1:0-7236 GCA_963925575.1 Candidatus Nanopelagicaceae bacterium | reverse complement strand
TCCGGTACTAGTCAATGAAGTTCTCAGCATCGTTCGTGATTTGAAACAAGATGGTATGACTATGGTGCTTGCAACTCATGAGATGGGATTTGCAACTCAAGTAGCCGATGAAGTCTGTTTCCTAGAATCAGGAAATATTCTTGAACGCGGAAGCGCAGAGCAGGTACTGAAAAATCCAACTAATCAAAAAACTCAAGAGTTTCTAAAGCGAGTGCATCAGGCAGGACGGCTGTAAATAGCAGAACGAAAGTGCTAGGTTTAAGGAATTACATAAGGAGATCAGCTAAATGTCCAGCGCCATTGAGGCTATTACTTGGCAGAACGAGAAGATCGTTTTACTAGATCAGACCCAAATTCCTATTTCCGAAAATTATATTTCCTATGATGAGGTATCGGCGTTTATCTGTGCTATTCAACAACTTGTAGTTCGCGGAGCACCGGCCTTAGGTGTTGCGGGTGCTTACGGCGTGGTCCTGGCAATGGATGAAGCCAAGCACAAAGGTTTAAGTGCCCAAGAACTAGAGCACAATATTGATTTGCTGCGTGATGCCCGACCTACTGCAGTTAATCTGGCATGGGCAGTTGAACAAATTCGCAAACACTTGCCGGCTGGAAGAGATGCTGTACTTGCTGCCGCGCATCAATTGGCTCGCGAAGATAAAGAATCAAGTATTAGCATGGGAAATATCGGCGCTGATTGGTTGATTAACAAACTCGGCAAAAAGCCTTTGACCTTATTAACACATTGCAATACTGGTTCACTTGCAACAACCGGAACAGGCACGGCTCTGGGCGTCATAAAAGAATTGCACAAGCGTGGGAACGTTAAAGAAGTGTATGCAGATGAAACGCGCCCATTGCTCCAAGGTTCTCGGTTGACTGCTTGGGAGCTAATGAAATCTGAGATTCCTTATCGCATCGAACCTGATGGTGCTGCTGCGATGGCGATATTAAGTGGACGCGTTGATGCCGCCCTTATTGGAGCTGACCGGATTGCAAAAAACGGTGATTCTGCGAACAAAATCGGATCGCTGAGCGTTGCACTTGCTTGCCACGCTGCTGGTATTCCATTCTTAGTTGTTGCTCCAGAATCAACAGTGGACCGCACAATTTCGAGCGGATCTGATATCCATATTGAAATAAGAGCAGATGAAGAGCTAACTTATTTCAAAGGTATTCAGGTTGCCCCACTAGGTGCTAAAACTTTCAATCCGGCTTTTGATGTAACCCCTGCAAAATATATAAGCGCTGTAATAACCGAGAAACAATCCTACGAAATAGCAGAGGGTCAAACACTATGAGTGAGTTAAAGCCGTTGCATGATCTAGTCGCTCGTTCTCAGAAGATAGGTGCTGATCAATCAATGGTCGTTTATGGTGGTGGAAACACCTCAAGTAAGGGCGAAATAAAGGATCATTTAGGCCGACTTAAGAAAGTTTTATGGGTTAAAGGTTCTGGTGCGGATATGCAGTACGCAATAGATCGCGATTACCCTGCTTTGTATCTCGAAGACTTGTTAGCGCTACGTGATCTTGATGCTCTAGATGATGACACCATGGTTGATTACGTGACCCGCGCGCTTGTTGATCCAACTTCACGCCGACCATCAATTGAAACCCTCTTGCATGGATTTTTGCCTGCAAAACATATTGATCACGTACATGCGGATGCAATTTGCGCGCTCACCAATCATCCGCAAGGGGAAAAGGCGGTTCGCGAAGCGCTTGGTAAAGATTTTGCTTACGTTGATTGGGTTCGTCCTGGTTTTAATCTTTCAAAGATTGTTGGTGGCTTAGGAGATTACGCAGGAGTAGTTCTGGCACACCATGGATTAGTTGTCTGGGATGAAGATTCGGATCGCTGCTACCAAAAGACTTTAGCCACGGTTGCACTGGCAGATAAATATTTGGATTCGCTTAATAAGCGGCCTAAGTCTAATTTCCAACATCAAGAGTTACCAGATGAAGAACTTAAGGAGTTGCTGCTCAAATTGCGCGGAACTCTCGGAAAGAAGCAATTACTGCGAACCGATAATCGATTAGCAGAAATAGCGTCTCGCCCAGATCTTAAGAAGATTCTGGCACTTGGTGCATCCAGTGCCGATCACATGTTGCGTATCCGCCCAAAGTCAGCAACTGTTTCTTTGGAAGATACCGAAACGGGAATTAAGGAATTTCGTGAGAATTATGATGCATATTTTGAAGCGAATAAATCCTTACTTCCAGCGGGATACACGAGCCACGGTAATGACCCTCGAGTAATAATTGTTCCAGGCGTTGGCGCCGTTACTGCTGCAACAACAATTAAAGAGAACACCATGTTGGCCGATATTGCCTCACATACTCATGGAGTCGCTGCTCGCGTAGTTGATGCATTTGGAGATGGTGACACTATTTCTGATGCAGAAATATTTGGCTTTGATTACTGGCCAATGGAGTTATTTAAGTTAAAGAATAAGCCAGCACCAGCCCAACTAGATGGCCACATCATTATCGTTACAGGAGCAGGAAGTGGAATCGGCAGAGGCGTGGCACTTGAACTCGCCAAGCGTGGTGCTCATTTGGTGCTAGCAGATATTGAAGAAGCTGGGTTAATCGAAGTTGAAAAAGAATTTGCAGAAAATAAATGCAATCCGCCGTTACTTGTTCTGGGTGATCAATCAAAAGAATCTGATGTTCAGGCTACTGTCACAAAGACAATCAAACACTTTGGCGGCCTTGATGGCGTTGTAATTAACGCCGGAATTGGAATTAGCGACAAACTTGAAGATTTAGATGTTGAAAAATGGCGACGTGGCCTAGATATAAATCTATCTAGCGCCTTTATGCTGACTAAAGAATCAATGAAGGTTATGCGTAAGCAGCAAATGGGCGGATCGATCGTTTATGTAGCGAGCAAAAATGCCTTTGCACCTGGCGCAGGTTTTGGAGGATATTCAGTCAGCAAGGCGGGAATGCTGCAGTTGATGCGTATTGCCGCACTTGAAGGCGGAAGCGCCGGAATTCGCTTCAATGGAATTAATCCCGATGCAGTCTTCGATAACAGCAAGCTTTGGGAAGGCGGCATTCGCGAACAACGTGCAGCCGCACACGGAGTTAAGCCAGAAGAACTTGAAGATTTTTATGCATCGCGCAATCTACTAAACGCACGTGTACGAAGCCTCGATGTAGCGAGAGCTGCCGCATTTCTCTTGAGCAATGAATCTTCACGAACAACCGGAAGCGTTATCGCCGTAGATGGCGGCGTAGCGGCAGCTTTCCCAAGGTAAAGATTATGGAACGAATTTATATAACTTATGCCTACATTGGCGAAGATCCGAAATCCATCGCTGACGTAATTCGCGCGGAGCAGACGATCGAATTTCCTTATGAATTGGCGCCAAAATGGATGCAAGAAGAAGTCGTTGGAAAAATCGAGGAGATATCTTCTACCGATAAAACTACTCACTTAATTACTATTTCTTATAACCCTGATATTGCTGGGGGAGAGTTAACACAATTGCTAAATGTTCTGTGGGGTAACGTTTCGTTATTTCCTGGAGTAAAAATAGTTGATCTTAAACTCCCTTCTACAATTTTGGAAAAGTTCAAAGGACCCCGCTTTGGAATTAGCGGATTACGAAAAATCTTTAGCGCTCAATCACGTCCACTAATTGCAACAGCTCTAAAACCAATGGGCTCAGATGCAAAAACTTTGGCTGAGATGGCTCGCACTTTAGCCTTGGCCGGATTTGATTTGATTAAAGATGATCACAGTCTGGCTAACCAGCCATGGGCGACATGGAAAGAGCGAGTCACTTATATTTCGCGCGCCGTTGCAGAAGCAAATTCAATTACAGGTGCAAACGCCGCATACATACCGAGCTTAAATATGCCTTTTGATCAGATGATCGATGGCGCCCATACCGCTAAAGAACTTGGAGCCGCTGGGCTTCTTCTTCTTCCAGGTATTACAGGATTTGATTCAATTCGAGTAATCGCAGCAGATGACACGTTATCGCTACCTATCTTGGGTCATCCGACGATGCTGGGTTCACTCGTTACTTCCAAGCATGAAGGAATTGCGCACGGCATAGTTTTTGGAACTTTGATGCGTTTAGCAGGAGCCGATATTTCGATTTTCCCAAATATTGGCGGACGGTTCTCATTTAGCGAAGAGCAATGTTTAGATATTGCCGATAAATCTCGTGAAAAACTTGGAAAACTTAATCCAATCCTGATCGCACCTGCCGGTGGAATGACGCTCGAGCGAATTCCAGAGATGATTGAAATGTACGGCAAAGACACGGCCCTACTCATTGGTGGAGCGCTATCTCGCGGAAGCCTTGCAGATAATGCGGCTCGCATGTGCGAAATAGTGCATACCTACTAAACTTAACCACATCATGTGGAATAAAATAAAAAAGTTATTTGCCGATCGTCGCGTTTGGGTTCGCCAAATCTTGGTGGCTGGTTTAGCCGGTGCTGTTTCTTGGCAGGTAGGTGATTTAGTTATCGAGGATGGTGGCGTCGTCGCCGCAATCGTTTGTACCTTATCTATCCGCATCTCTTTGCATAAATCAGTTCGCGAAGGCTTTGGCCAGATAGTCGGAACTGCGATTGGTGCATCTGTTGCCCTGTTAAATGTTTCAATATTTGATTTTGGCTTTATAGCCGTTGGCCTTACCGTCATTTTCTGTGCCGTTGTGGCTCGCGCACTTCATCTTGGCGAAGTCGCATCGGTAAATGTTCCGGTCACTGCCTTAATTGTTATTGGCCCGGGAATCAGCGGTACAACTGCTACTCACCGCTTGGGATCGACTTTAATTGGCGCCGCAATAGCAATTATCTTTTCTTACTTCTCACATGCAAATACTCCAGTTGGCCGAGCGATTGATCAAATTACTGATGTAAGCGCAAAGGCTGCCGAATTATTAGCAAAGATGTCTGAAGGTGTGGCTGCTGGATATACCCAGAAAGAAGCGGGTAATTGGCTAGCCAAGGCGCGCTTGTTAATGGAATCAGTTCCTTCAATCCGCGCGCAATCTGTTGAAGCCCGCGGCCATGCTAGATGGTTTCCGACTGCAGAAAAAGATGAAGCAGAAGAAGTTTACATTCAAGGTATTGCTATCGAACATACGCTCGTTCAGGTGCGCACAATTGCACGCACGCTCTTTGATTCTGCAGTAAGTGGTGGCATCGCAGATTCAACAAAGAAGCAGATCGCGGTTGCGCTATCGGCTGCAAGTTATGCGATCACCTCAAAATTTGATGAGGATGAAAAATTTGAAACTACAACGACAGCCACAGATGATGCCCGTGAAGCAGGAGCAGCGCTAGCGGAATCGCTAATCGAAGATGCTAAAGATGCTGATCAAGAACAGATCATTCGCGGACTTTCGATGGTTGCCAATATTGATCGGATTGCCGATTCACTTGATCAAAATTCACCCGCACTTAAGGATGTGAGTACTCCAGATGAACCATCTCACACTAAATTGATGGCAGTTTCCCCAATTGATCAGACATTAAAGCTCAATAAGCGCATAATTAAGCGCTTTAAGAAGATCTTCCGCAAGTATTTCTAGTATTAGAATAAATTTATGATAAACAGGGAGCTCTCATGTGTTCGAAAGTAGTTTGCAAGAACTGTCAGAAATTTACTTGGTCAGGCTGTGGTGAGCATGTAGAAGAAGCTCTATTTGGAGTCTCAGAAGCCGAGCGCTGCGCTTGCAATAATCAATGAAAGCGATTCAGATAACCAAATTTGGTGGTCCAGAAGTGCTCGAACTTGTTGATCTAGTTGATCCAGTACCAAGTGAAACAGATGAGTTAATCGATGTTACTTGTATCGGAATTAACTATGCAGATACCCACCAAACCGAAAATTCATATCTTTCCAAGCAAGAACTGCCGCTAATTCCTGGCTTAGAAGTTGTTGGAAAGACCCAGACTGGTCGCAGAGTTTTGGCAAGTGCCACAACTGGGGGATACGCGCAGAAAGTGATTGCACATAAAGCGATGTGCGTTGATATTCCTGACGGAGTAAGTGATGAGCAAGCAGTTGCGATGTTGGTGCAAGGCACAACTGCCTGGCATATCTTAAAAACTATGGCGCACGTTCAACCGGGTGAAACTGTTGTAATTCAAGCAGCAGCTGGTGGTGTTGGCACCGTTGCGATTCAGTTAGCCAAGATGTGGGGCGCCAAAGTAATTGCGGTCACTTCATCTGTAGAAAAAAGTGTGCTTGCAAAATCTTTAGGAGCTGACGAACTAGTTGACGCCAAATCGGATGATTTAGCAGGCGCGATGTTAGCCGTAAATGGCGGAAAGAAAGTAGATATTGTTTTGGAAATGGTTGGTGGAAAAACATTTGATTCCAGCTTTGCGGTGCTTGCTCCTTTTGGTCGCTTAGTCACATTCGGAATGGCATCGCGCACAGCGCCGACAGCCGTTCATCCTGGAGTACTGATGGGTGGAACCAAGACGGTTGCCGGTTTCTGGTTGTCACATTGCTTTGGAAAGAAAGAGCTGATGGGCGATGTTCTTAGCGAATTATTTGCTTTGATAGTTGCTAAGAAATTGCATCCTGTTATCGGTGCAACTTATGGATTATCTGAGGCGCAAAAAGCCCATGAAGCGATACTGGCCCGCCAAACAACGGGCAAAATCACGCTTGATCCAGGCCGCTAATTTTTAGATTTTGGCGCAACTGACGTACACTCACACCTCTACCTATTGCCCCCCTAGCTCAGACGGTAGAGCATTTCCATGGTAAGGAAAAGGTCACCGGTTCGATTCCGGTGGGGGGCTCGAAAGTGCACAACCCTTGGCGGGGTAGCTCAGCTTGGTAGAGCAAGCGGCTCATAATCGCTGTGTCGTGGGTTCAAATCCCGCCTCCGCTACTAGTTCAACAAGCGTGAATTTCGCGCTACGAGATCGCTCAGGTAACCTAAGCGCCTTGTAATAAATAGGTAACAAATAATCAATCGATAGAAGGAGCAAGACCATGGCAAGTAAGAGCGCGGACGTTCGTCCAAAGATCACCATGGCATGCGTTGACTGCAAAGAGCGCAATTACATCACCAAGAAGAACCGCCGCAACGATCCAGACCGCATGGAACTCAAGAAGTTCTGTCCCCGTTGCAAGTCTTCAACTCTTCACCGCGAAACTCGCTAATGCTCGCACCCGATTCTGTCGGGCGCACCTTCGCTGGTGCTGATGCAATCTCTATTTCTCAATCTGAAATCGATGCCT
>CAWUTY010000004.1:0-3806 GCA_963925575.1 Candidatus Nanopelagicaceae bacterium | reverse complement strand
CGATTAAATTGCGCGAACCATTTGGATCGAAATCAACATAGCGGGCGATAACTCGGCCTTCGTTTTCTAGCATGTTTAAAGTTTCATCATCACATTGGAAAGAGCCTTCACCATTCTTGAGTGGGATAAGAATCTCTTGATCTTGTTTGAAACCAGTCGTCCACATGGTGTTTGTGTTTTCAATCTTTAACTTTTGATCGCGGCACAAGAAGTGCAAGTTGCTGTTGCGGGTAAGTGCACCTGGTAATAAATGAGATTCACATAAAACTTGGAAACCGTTGCAGATACCTAGAACTGGAAAGCCGTGGTTTGCAGCAGTAACAATTGAATTCATGATTGGCGCAAAGCGAGCGATTGCGCCGCAACGTAAATAATCACCGTAAGAAAATCCACCAGGTAGAACAACTGCTTGAACTTCTTTTAAATCATCGCTGGCATGAAATAACGGAACAGCAATTCCACCGGCCATCTCAACAGCGCGGGCGGCATCGCGATCATCGAGTGATCCTGGAAAGGTAACTACACCGATGCGAAATGACATTACTTCTCGATCTTTACTATGTAAGTTTCAATAACTGGATTAGATAAAAGTGTTTCTGCGGCTTTTTCGACTTCTGCTAATTGCGCAGGTGTTGGGTCGCCATCGATTTCAATTTCAAAGCGCTTTCCTTGACGCACTGACTTAGCGAAGGTAAAACCTAAGCGGGGCAACGCGGAAGCCACTGCTTGGCCCTGGGGATCGAGGATTTCGGGTTTCAACATAACCTCGACAATTATTTTGGCCATTTAAAATTTCCTTCCAGTGATTAATTCAAATGCGCTTGTATAACGCTCTTGCGTCTTTGCAACTACCTCATCGGGAAGTGGCGGAGGATTGCTATTTCGATCCCAACCGGAATTTAATAACCAGTCGCGAACAAATTGTTTGTCATATGAGTAACGGGTATCGGGTTCCCAGAACCGCGATGAATCAGGAGTTAGGGCTTCATCGCCTAGGCAAATCATGCCAGATGAATCGATGCCAAATTCGAATTTAGTGTCGGCCAAGATAATCCCTTTTGTTGCCGCGAAGTCATGGGCCTTTGAATAGAGGGCGAGGGTTAACTTTCTTAAGATTTCGGCGGCTTGGTCGCCAATTATTTCAACACACTTTTCATATGTGATGTTCTCATCGTGCTCACCATCTTGCGCCTTTGTCGCTGGCGTAAAGATTGGTTCTGGCAGCTTTGCCCCTTCACTTAAACCTGCTGGTAATTTAACGCCGCAGACGCTCTGAGTTTTCTGATACTCAACCCAACCCGAGCCAGCTAAATAGCCACGCGCTACGCATTCAATCGGGAACATAACCAAGGGTTTAACAATTACGGCGCGGCCAGCAACTTCGGCTGGAACATCGGTAGAGACAATGTGGTTTGGCACAACATCTTTTAGAAGTTCAAACCAGAAGAGGGAGAGTTTGGTTAGCAATATTCCTTTATTTGGAATTGGCGTTGGCAAGATGTAATCAAATGCCGATATCCGATCTGAGGCAACAATTAATAGCTCATCTTTATCGTTGCTATACAAATCCCGGACTTTCCCGCTGCGCAGATGTCGCCATCCGGTTAGCACGGCGGTCACCGAATTTGGCCGGGACGGTACTGCGCTGCTGGCGCATTAGCGGAGGTAATCGCATCGATGCGGTTTACAACTCGCTGGGTCTGTCCTTTTGCATCACCGGTAAATTCAAGTGGTTTTGCAAGTAGCGCAGTTAAATCTTTAACTGTTAAGGGAATTCGAGAATCATCAGCAATTGCTTGGATCATTAAATTTGGTTTCCCGGCGCGGATGCCGAGGGCTGCTGCCACTGCATGTTCCTTGATAACTTCGTGCGCAACTTCGCGTCCGATTCCCGCCTTTAACGCCGCCATCAGAATCTTTGTAGTCGCGAGAAATGGTAGGTACTTAGCAAGCTCGGCCTCAATTACATGTGGGAAGGCGCCGAATTCTAGAAGCACGGTCATAAAAGTTTCGATAAGACCATCAAAGGCGTAGAAGGCATCGGCGATCGCAACGCGGCGAACAACGCTGCAAGCAACATCGCCCTCATTCCATTGGTCACCAGATAACTCACCAACCATTGAGGCATAGCCTCGAAGTACTACGGCAAGGCCAGTTACCCGCTCGCAAGAGCGCGTATTCATCTTGTGTGGCATTGCAGATGAACCAACTTGGCCGGCCTTAAAGCCTTCGGTAACAAGTTCAGCGCCGGCCATTAACCGGATCGAAGTTGCAAGCGATGATGGCGCAGCAGCCAGTTGAACCAGCGTTGTTACAACATCAAAATCAAAAGATCTTGGATAGATCTGACCGGTTGAATCTAAGATATTTTCAAAGCCAAGATGAGTCGCGACATCGCGCTCTAACTTGGCGTGTGCTTCAGGTGAGCCAAGGAGATCGATTGAATCTTGCGCTGTGCCTACCGGACCTTTGATCCCGCGAATTGGATAACGTGAGATTAAATTATCGAGGCGATCATATGCAAAGAGCAATTCTTCAGCTGCAGATGCAAAGCGCTTCCCGAGAGTTGTTACTTGAGCCGGAACGTTATGTGAGCGGCCAGCAATTGGCTGATCAATATATTTTGTTGCAAGTGCCCCCAACAATCCAAGTGATGCAACTGTGCGATTTCGAGCAAGCTGGAGGCCATCTCGAATCTGCATTGCCTCAACGCTCTCGGTTAGATCTCGTGATGTCATCCCGGCGTGAATCACTTGGTGACCGGCTAAGGTGTTGAACTCTTCGATGCGCGCCTTTACATCATGGCGGCTCTGCTTTTCGCGAGCATCAATTGAAGCAAGGTCGACTTTTGAAAGCACTTTTTCGTAATCTGCAATAACGGATTCTTCGATTTTGTGGCCTAGTTTTGATTGGGCGCGCATTACCGCGATCCATAATTTTCGTTCGCTAATTATCTTTGACTCTGGCGCGAAAATCTCGCGCATTCCCGCAGATGCATATCTTTGGGCTAATACACTCACTTGCAAATTATCTCGCATTTAATTGCCCTTCTCTGCCACCGACGCATTTAGCGCGATATCACGGCGATAATGGCTGCCCGGCAGTGAAATCCTAGAGATCGTGCGATAGGCGGCATCTCTGGCTTGGGTTAAATCGCTACCTAGCCCAGTGACGCTAAGTACTCGTCCGCCAGATGAGCGCAGAACTCCATCGCGCAGTTGGGTTCCGGCATGGAAGACCGATGAGTTTGAATTTGTTTGAATTCCAGTAATTATTTCACCAGATTTTAGTTGACTTGGATATCCCTCAGATGCAAGCACAACCGTTACAGCTGATTGATCTGACCATTCAAGTTCCTGAAAATTTTCTAGCTTTGAAGTTGCTGCAGCAAATAATAGTTGTGCAAGTGGCGTCTTTAGCCTTGGCAATAAGACTTGAGTCTCTGGATCACCAAAGCGCGCATTGAATTCAATAACTCTGGTGCCGCGCGCAGTTAGGGCAAGGCCGGCATATAAGAGTCCGACAAATGGCGTGCCGCGCGCAGCCATCTCTTTTACCGTTGGATTTAAAACTTGAGTTAAAACTTCCGCCATGATTTCATCTGGCGCCCAAGGCAACGGTGAGTATGCGCCCATGCCACCAGTATTTGGTCCGAGATCACCATCGAAGGCTCGTTTAAAATCTTGTGCTGGTTGCATAGCTATGACAGTTTTGCCATCACTAATTCCAAAGAGTGAAACTTCTGGACCATCTAAAAATTCTTCGATTACAACTTGTGTTGATTGCAGCGCATGTTCGATTGCTTC
>CAWUTY010000003.1:0-5379 GCA_963925575.1 Candidatus Nanopelagicaceae bacterium | reverse complement strand
AAAGACACTGCCGGCCCTGCAATTAACCCACTTATCAAGGTTATGAACCTGGTTGCGCTATTGATTACTCCTGCGATTGTAAGTTTTGCACTTCCAACGCAGCAGAGCACATCAATGGCCATCGCAGCCGTTGCACTCTTGCTTATCATCGGTTCGCTAATTCGCAACCGTCGCCAAGCAACTTCTATCGAGTACTAAGAAAAAGAACTTCCCCACTTAGGAATCGATGCCAGACAAAAAGCAACCAGGAGTTTTTAAGAAGCTGGTGATCGTTGAATCACCAGCAAAGGCGCGCAAAATTGGCGAATACCTCGGCGATGGTTTTATCGTCGAGGCAAGCGTCGGTCATATTCGCGATTTGCCACAGCGCGCTGCCGACATTCCGAAAGAGGTAAAGAAACTTGCCTGGTCTAAAGAAGGCGTGGATATCGAAAATGATTTCGCACCTTTATATGTAATTAACCCTGATAAGCGCGCAAAGGTTGCCGAACTTAAAGAGTTGATGAAAGAGGCCGACGAGTTATTGCTGGCAACAGATGAAGACCGCGAAGGCGAAGCGATCGCTTGGCACTTGGTTGAAGTTCTTGAACCAAAGATCCCAATCAAGCGAATGGTCTTTAATGAAATCACTAAAGAGGCAATTAAGGCTGCCGTTGAAAATACGCGCGACCTTGATTACAACTTAATTGATGCCCAAGAAACCCGCCGCGTTCTAGATCGCCTTTTCGGCTATCGCCTTTCACCGGTTTTGTGGAAGAAAGTCATGCCACGTATTTCAGCAGGGCGCGTGCAATCAGTTGCCACTAAGTTGATTGTTGAAAAAGAGCGTGAACGCATGGCCTTTATCTCATCATCTTGGTGGGATCTAAACGCAACTTGCGAACTCGGCTTCACCGCACGCCTACTTTCTGTTGAAGGCAAGAAAGTGGCGTCAACCAGTGACTTTGGAGCCGATGGTGCCGTCAAAGAAAAATCACTTGAAAACATCCTTCTTCTTGATGAAAAAAGTGCCCGCGCACTAGTTGATTCACTTAAATCAACGCCACTGACAGTTAAGTCGATGGAGGAATCTCCGCGCACCGAACGTCCTAAGCCACCATTTACAACTTCCACCATGCAACAAGATGCTGGTTCACGTCTTGGTTGGGGCGCACAAATCACGATGCGTGTGGCACAGCGACTGTATGAAAACGGTTACATCACCTACATGCGTACCGACTCAATCAACTTGTCTGCACAAGCAATCAACGCCGCACGCAATGCTGCCAAATCACTCTATGGCGCAGACCATGTTGCAGATGCACCACGTGTTTATCAAGGAAAATCCAAGAACGCCCAAGAAGCACACGAAGCGATTCGCCCAGCCGGTGATTCATTTAAAACTCCTGGCGAACTTGCTCCAGAACTCTCACGTGATGAATTTGCACTCTATGACTTAATTTGGAAGCGCACTGTTGCATCTCAAATGGCTGATGCTAAAAAAATGCAGATGCGCGTTGACTTTGATGCCCAGACGTCAGATAAGAAAGCCACAATCTTCCGCGCCAACGGCAGCGTCATTACTTTTGCTGGATTCTTGGCTGCATACGATGACATCGTTGATGAGAGCGCAAAAGTTGATGAAGAAGCAACCGATAAGCGTTTGCCGGCAATGACCATGGGTCAATTAATAAAAGTGAGTGAATATAACTGCGAAGGCCACGACACCAAGCCCCCTGCCCGTTACACCGAACCAACACTTGTTAAAAAACTTGAAGAACTTGGCATCGGTCGCCCTTCAACATTTGCCTCCATCATTCAAACAATTCAAGACCGTGGATATGTTTATAAGCGTGGCCGCGCACTTGTTCCAACATTCTTGGCCTTCTCCGTTACAGGCCTATTGGAGACTCACTTTACGAAGCTCGTTGACTATGACTTCACCGCCAGCATGGAAGAAGATCTCGACAAGATCGCAGCCGGTGAAGCTGGCCGCGTTGATTGGCTGCGCGATTTCTATTACGGCATCGATGGACAACCAGGGCTTAATGAACTCTCACTTGATCTCGGTGGTATCGATGCACGCGCCACCAACACCATGAATTTATCTGACACCATCGAAATTCGTGTTGGTCGTTACGGCGCCTACTTACAAGAAAATATTCCAGATCAAGATCGCAAACTTGCCAACATCCCCGAATCACTTGCCCCAGATGAGTTAACTCTTGAATTAGCGATCGAACTTCTTGCAGCCCCTTCAGGTGAGCGCGAACTAGGAACAGATCCAAGCACTGGCCTTGAAGTAATTGCAAAGTCAGGACGCTTTGGCCCATACATCACCGAAGTTTTCCCACCAGAGCCGGTTGAACTAGATGACAAAGGCGAACCGAAAAAGAAGCGCAAAAAGAAAGATGCTCCTAAGCCAAAGACGGCATCGCTTCTCTCAACAATGACGTTGGACACCATCACATTTGATGATGCGTTAAGACTTCTTTCTCTTCCACGCATTCTTGGCACAAACTCTTTAGGTGAAGATATAACTATTCAAAATGGTCGCTATGGCCCATATCTAAAAGCCGGAGTTGATTCGCGCACGCTAACTAGTGAAGACCAACTCTTCTCACTTTCACTTGATGAAGCACTTGAAATTTACTCAAAACCAAAAGAGCGTCGGCGCGGTGTTGCCAAGCCTCCACTTAAAGAACTCGGTAAAGATCCGGCAACCGAGAAAGAAGTTATTGTTAAAGATGGTCGCTTTGGTATGTATGTAACCGATGGCGAAACGAATGCAACGCTTCGTCGTGGCGACACACTTGAGGCGCTAACCATCGAGCGCGCACTCGAACTCCTCGCTGGCCGCCGTGCCTGGGAGGCTGAAAATGGCCCATCACCGAAGAAATCACGTAAGAAAGCAGCGAAGAAGAAGCCAGGTGAAGCTGCTCCAACTCTTACAAAGAACACTGTAAAGAAAGCTGCAACGAAGAAAAAAGCTGCTAAAAAAGCAACAGGCAAAGCTGCAAAGAAAGCCGAATAGAGTTAATCCATGGATCGGCAAACTTGGCTAATAACAGGTGGTGCGGGCTATATCGGAACACATATCGCTGACCTCTTCATTTCCGATGGCAAAGATGTTGTTCTGCTTGACTCCCTTTATCAAGGCTTAAAGCCACGTGTTGATTACTTAAGCAAGAAGCACGGACACGAGATCCCGCTACACGTTGTTGATATTCGCGATTACACAGCTATTGAGAATATTTTAAGAAGCCAAGCATTTACCGGCATCGTTCACACCGCAGCACTTAAGGCAGTTGGCGAATCAGTTGAGAAGCCAGATGAATACAAAGAGGTTAACTACACAGCAACTGCTGAATTATTAAAGCTTGCCCAAAAGCATGGTGTTAAGAAATTCTTATTTTCATCAACGGCCGCTGTTTATGGAAGCCCCGACACAATGGAGCCATGTAAAGAAAATGGTCCGCTGGCACCGATTTCTCCATACGGTTCTACAAAGTTAGATTCAGAAAGTAAGGTTACAGAATTTATCAATACACCCGGTAACATCGGCATATCACTGCGCTTCTTCAACGTGGTTGGTACGGCAGCACAAGAGCTGCTCGATAACTCAGTTGAGAACTTGGTTCCTATTGTTTTAGGCAAGTTAAACAAGGGTGAAGCGCCAGTGATCTTCGGTACTGATTACCCGACCGAAGACGGAACATGTGTGCGTGATTATGTGGATGTGCGAGATATCGCAGCGGCACACTTGGTTGCAGCAAATGCAACAGGTGTGATTCCTCCAATTATCAACGTGGGTACAGGTCGCGGAGCATCAGTGCGCGAAATCCTTAAGCTGGTTTTAGATGCTGTAAACAAGTCAGATACAGCAGTTATTGAGGCTCCACGTCGTGCTGGAGATCCAGCATTCTTATGTGCCAACGTTGATTTAGCCGCAACAGCGATGGGCTTTAAATCTAAATACAGCCTGGAAGAAAGTATCCGCAGCCTCTTCTAATTAAAGCTTGGCACCGGGTGATAAAACCTTGATCCCCATTGTTGCAGCGTTGGCAATCATTTGTTTATCGTAAGTGATGATTCCTTCAATCCCTTTACCAAGAGTTATTGCAGTTGCAACGTGGATTGCATCCAGCGTGGCCAACGTGACGCTACTGGTAAATGATTCGGCAACGCCGAGTACTTGATTTGAAATTGAAACAAAATTGATGCGCGATAACTCTTCGTTTGCAAGAATTATATCTTTTGGATTGATTCTATAAACGGCTCGCTTAACTTCAAGGCGAGCGAGCTCAGATGAAATTGCCTGCGATGTCAAAGCTTTGACTAGTGCGGGGCGTTCTGATTCTGCGAATATATATTTTAAAATTGCTGAGCTATCTAGATACCAGCTCAATAACTTTCCTCAGCGCGCATTTCCATCAACACTTCGGTTGAGGTTTTACTCCCAGTAATTTTTACTGGGTTCTTAGTTGGTCGCCAATCTGGATTCTCGGCAGGTCTAATAAGTCCGCTTGCGATGTATTCGTCATAGAGTGATCGAGTAATTGGGGCAAGGCGTGCCACCGGAACTCCGTGTTCGGTGATTTCAATAATCGCACCAGCTTTAACCGCATCCAATACCTTTGATGCGTTCTGTCGTAAATCACGTACGCCAACAGAGCGCAGTGCAGCAGGTTTGACTTCCGGTTTTTTCTTGGCAGCAGTCGTCTTTGGTTTACGCGCAGCAGTCGTCATGCGCTTAAGGTAGCACAAACACCTAAAGTGCTACTAATAATATTCCCGAGATACCAAGCGCTAAATCCCCCTATTTAGCGTTCCCACCGCCCCCGATAGACTCACTCTGTGCCAAATAGCCTGCCGACCCCTGCCGCCCCCGCGCAGGATGAAACTCGCAACGTTCTGGCGATCCCCGCATTTCGCAAGCTCTGGAACTCAATGGTCTTCTCTTCCCTCGGTGATTGGCTCGGACTTCTTGCAACCACGGCGCTAGCGCAACAACTCTCCGGTGGATCTTATGCAACTGCAAACTTTGCAATCGCTGGTGTCTTTTTCGCGCGTTTACTGCCCGCAGTATTTCTCGGCCCAATCGCCGGCGTTATCGCTGATCGCTTTGACCGCCGCAAGTTAATGGTCACATCCGACATCTTGCGCGCAGCACTCTATATCTCTATTCCAATCGTGAACACATATTTCTGGTTATACACCGCAATGATTTTGGTTGAGTGTTTAACCCTCTTCTGGTCGCCTGCAAAGGAAGCATCTGTCCCTAATTTGGTACCGAAAGATAAGTTAGAGAACGCAAACCAAGTTTCTTTATTAGCAGCTTACGGAACAGCGCCTATTGCAGCCGTTCTCTTCTCAGTGCTTACCTTGGTATCAGGTGCC
>CAWUTY010000002.1:0-7208 GCA_963925575.1 Candidatus Nanopelagicaceae bacterium | reverse complement strand
CTAGCGCGCGTTCACCAGGAGCCAGAGTTACATCAACTCGGGCCACCAAATCAGCGCCCGCATCTCCGCCTTTGGCATAAGTTGGCAAAGGCAAGTCAGGATCTAAACGTGTAACCAGAACTGTTACGCCCATTATGGATTGATCTCAAATTCGGGATCCACAAATGCCAAAATCTCTGGGGTCTTTCTAATATGTTCTAAATATTCCTTAGGAGCATTTTCCAAGAAGTGCGACATTGGAACGACTACAAATAGCGCTGCTGCTTTAACTGCTATCTCACCATCGGCACCACCAAGGCGTCCTTCAGCAGCGGTGTAAACCTTGCGATTAACCTGGCCAGTAATTCGTGCCGTTATGTGAATCGTCGTTCCGATCGGAACTGGCTTTAGAAAATCAGTTTCTAACCGCGCCGTCACTGCGGGAGCGCGAATTAGCCACATCAACTTTCCAAGTGCTTCATCAAATGCAAGTGATAACAAACCGCCGTGTGCCAAACCCGGAGCGCCTTGATGATTTTCGGTGACTGTGAACTCTGCAGTTAGATCTGCACCAGCACCAGCGTGCGCAACTAAATGCAATCCAGTCGGATGCAGCTCACCACAGCCAAAGCAATGGCCAAAGTGAGATGGAATTTTAGTTCCAATCTCGGGAGCTTTGGGATGGCGATCCGGAATGATCGCTCCTTCTGGAGGCGTGGTGCTTGCTACTCGACTCATGCGCATACTTTACTTGATCTAGACTGCGATAGTGATATTCACGGAAGTGCTCCGCCCGCCTATCTGGGTGCTCGCCTTTATTTATTTCATGTTTCTATCACTCGTAATCGCAATCTGGGCTGCCTTGGACACAACTGCGACAATGGTTACTTTCGCCATTGCAACGATCGCAATCCCCTTCATCGCCCAATCCTTAACCTCAAAAATTCGCGTAGATCAGAATGAATTGCGAATAGATAAGGCGCACATCGAACTTAAGTACTTGGGAAAAGTTACAGTCTTGGATTCTGATGCGATGCGCTTGCTGCGTACGCGAGATGCCGACCCGGCAGCGTTCTTGGCGATTAAATTCTGGGCCGCTACGGGAATTAAAATTGAGGTCACTGATCCGCGCGATCCCACACCTTATTGGCTGATAACGAGCAAACGCGGCGAGAAGCTCGCCGCGTTGCTTACCAAATCGTAATTAAATTAGCCGCACTCTTTACAGACTGCTTTCGATCCCTCACCCTTTGCAAGTTGAGTTATGTGATGCACCAAGAAACAACGAGAACAAGTAAATTCATCTGTTTGTTTTGGAACAACTCGGACTGCAAGTTCTTCACCAGATAAATCTGCGCCAGGAAGTTCGAGATTTTCTGCCGCCTCTGCCTCATCGACATCAATCTGTCCGGATTGAGCATCGACGCGCTTTGCTTTTAACTCTTCTAGCGACTCCTCGTGGAGTTCCTCATCCGTTTTTCGGGGGGTGTCGTAATCTGTTGCCACTGCTCTCACCTCACTTCCACCAATTAAATACCTCTTCTCAATTGAGAAAGGCTGAACGGGCGCATACTCGCGCATTTACCCGATATTAGCCGATACAACCATCGGCGTGTCGCGGATATTCCCGCTTTCCAATGGTGATCTCCATCCCTAAGGAGACTATCTCAGCGCGTTCTCGATCGCCTTAGCAAGTCCTCCGTCTACAAATGCATGTATCAGCGTTCCTGCCTCAACGTACTCTTCGCTTAAAATCTCGCCAGTTTCGTGAATTGCACTTACTAAATCTCCGCGATCATATGGAATTGTTGCCGTTACTTCAACATTTGGATGAGGTAAAGATTTCTCGATTGCTTGAACTAGTCCTTCAATTCCAAATCCGGTTCGGGCCGAAAATGCAAAACTGTTCTTCTCTTTACGTAAAATCTCCATTACAACGTCTGGATCAGCCGCATCTACTTTATTGATGGCAATAATCTCCGGAATATCTCCACCACCAATTTCAGTGATTACTTCGCGCACCGCGCGGATTTGCTCAAAAGGATCACTATGCGAACCGTCAACAACATGAACAATTAGATCAGAACCAGAAACTTCTTCCAGCGTTGACTTAAAGGCATCAATTAATTGATGCGGGAGGTGACGAACAAAACCCACTGTGTCAGAGAGGGTGTAGACCCGGCCTTCGGCAGTCTGCGTCTTTCGCACTGTAGGATCCAAAGTAGCAAAGAGTGCGTTTTCAACTAACACACCTGCATCAGTTAATTTGTTTAGAAGAGATGACTTACCAGCATTGGTGTAACCCGCAATTGCAACAGAGGGAATATTAAATCGCTTGCGTTCTTGTCGTTTGGTATCGCGTGAAACTTTCATCTCGGCTATCTCGCGACGTAGTTTGGCCATCTTGTCGCGAATTCTGCGCCGATCAGTTTCGATCTTGGTCTCACCAGGGCCACGTCCGCCGATTCCCGCACCGCCTGCTGCTCGACCACCAACCTGTCGGGAAAGTGAATCTCCCCAACCGCGAAGTCTTGGGAGCAAATATGCAATCTGCGCTAATTCAACCTGCGCCTTACCTTCTTTACTCTTGGCATGCTGGGCAAAAATATCCAGAATCAAAGCTGTGCGGTCAACAACTTTGACTTTTAATTTATCTTCAAGTTGTCGCAATTGCGAGGGAGATAGTTCGCCATCGCAAATAACAGTATCGGCACCGGTGGACGCAACTATTTGGCGTAGTTCCACAACTTTTCCCGAACCGATATATGTTGCTGGATCTGGTTTATCGCGCCGCTGAATCAAGGCATCTAAAACTTCAGAACCTGCAGTCTCGGCTAGCGCTTTCAATTCTGCCAATGAATTTTCAGCCATTTCGGCGCTACCTTCGGTCCAAACCCCAACCAAGACAACGCGTTCTAGTTGTAACTGGCGATATTCAGCCTCTGAAATATCTTGAAGCTCAGTTGAAAAACCTTTGACGCGACGTAGCGCATGGCGATCTGCTAAATCAGGTTGTGAACTAACCTCGTAATCGCTCTCATCAGCATCAAAATCTGCTGCTACTCGCGCGCTTTCGCGCAATAGTTCTTCAAATAAATCGTTATTACGAGGTTCGTCTGCGCTCATGCTTCCTGCAAGTATTGCGTTATGTCGTGATCAGAGATCAACAAAGCCGGTCCAGTTAAAGTTGCATTCGAATGTGGATCAATATCTACAACTAAACGACCACCCGGTGGATAAATTACCCAACGCGAAGGCAGCGCCTCTTTTGAGTGCAGAGTTGCAGCTAGGGCAACTGCGCAAGTACCGGTTCCGCAAGATTTAGTTTCGCCACTGCCACGTTCATGAACGCGCATCTTCGCCTCATGTCCGGGCAATATTTCAACGAACTCAACGTTTACGCCTTCGGGATAAGAATCTTTGGGGCGTACGATCGGTGCAACCTCAAGTGAACCAACATCCTCAATTTTTTCAACAAAGACCACAGCGTGGGGATTGCCAACGTTTATGTTGTAGCCATTCCAGATCTTGCCTTCTACGGAGGCGGTAATTTCTTCATTTTCATCAAGGACTTTGCCCATATTTACCGAAATGTCATCGGTGGTCGGAACTCGCAAGTGTTTGATGCCATCACGAGTATTGATTGCAAATATTCCTTCGCTTTGATGACCTCTCTGTACTAAGTATCGCGCCATTACCCGAATCCCATTGCCACACATTTCGGCGATAGAACCATCTGCGTTGCGATAATCCATAAACCATTTCTCATCACGTTTGATTATTCGAATAAGCCCGTCTGCACCAATACCGGTCTCACGATTACATATCGCAGCCGTTTGCGCCGTAGTGATGGAAATTTCATCTGTGGGATCAAAGACCAATACAAAATCATTTTCAGTGCCATGTCCGTATGTGGCAATAAGGGATTGGCTCATGAGGCTGCCGAGTTTATCTTCATCATGACTGTTTCTAGACGCGGTTGCGATGGTGAAATCCACTGAATACGGGCATCACGTGAGAACCAGGTCTCTTGTCGGCGCACATATTGTCGAGTTGCCCGCTTTGTATCCTCAATCGCTGCTGGTTCAGAAATTTCTCCAGCCCGCATTGCAATTATCTGGGCGTAACCCAGAGCGCGACGAGCCGTTGTGGCTTCGTTTATTCCCTTCGAAATCAAAGAGTCAACCTCATTTACAAATCCTTGCTCCCACATGCGATCGATTCGTGCTTCTACTCGTGCACCAAGTTCGGCGCGGTCCATGACCAGTCCAAATTGCATCGCATCTGGATATCTTGAACTATCTTCGCGCGGCAGATTTGCGGTAAATGGCTGGCCCGTGATTTCAATTACTTCTAACGCCCTAATTACCCGACGTTCATTTTTCACATCTATTGCAGCTGCCGCTGCTGGATCTAGTTGAGTGAGTCTTTCAAATAGATTAACAATTCCAAAGAGCTTCGCTTCCTCAGTTAAGCGTTGCCTAACTTGGGCATCTGTATCTGGGAAATTTAGATCATCTAAAATCGATTTAATGTAAAGGCCCGTGCCACCGACAATTATTGCGTGTTTGCCTGCGCCATGAATCTCAGTAACGGCCTTGCGTGCCAACTCTTGATACCAGGCAACGGTTGCGTCTTGGTTAACATCTAAAACATCCAGCAAATGGTGCGGAATACCGTTGCGCTCTTCAACCGAAAGTTTTGCTGTCCCAATATCCATCCCTTGATATATCTGCATGGAATCAGCGTTGATTATTTCGGCGCCAATTTCTTTAGCCAGTTCTACCGCCAAATCGCTCTTTCCAGTTGCAGTCGCGCCACAAATTACAATCGTCTTCATTTAACGGTAGGGATCCCAAGCAGTAATGGTTGTGGAGTTGCCTGGGCAAGATTGGCCGCAAAGGCATCTCCCCCACGTGTCTTTATATGTGCAGTCTCGTTTCCTATCAAGTAATGCGCAGAGGCATCGGTGATCGTGACATCAACAAAGTCTCCGGGGCGTGCAGCACTCGTTGCATCGAAGTGAACTAAGCGGAAATCTTCAGTCTTGCCGGTAAGGCGTGATTGGGCGGCATCTCGGCGGCCTTCAACATCGGAGACAAGTGCGCGATGGCTTGTGCCAATCGATTTTTGGTTAACGCCCAGAGAAATAGCCTGTTGGTGTTCATGCAGTCTCGTGTATCGCTCTCCAACTATTTCGGCAGGAACTTGATTTGGCATAACCCCGGCTGGAGTTCCAGGGCGTATCGAATATTTATATGTGTAAGCTGCCGAAAATTGTGCAACGGTCGCCAAATCCATCGTTGCTTGGAAATCTTCTTCGCTTTCTCCAGGGAAACCCACGATGATGTCGGTGGTGATCATCGCCTCTGGCATCGCCGAACGAACGCGATCCAAGATTCCCAAATATCGACTACTTCTATATGAGCGGCGCATCTCCTGCAAAATGCGGTCTGATCCTGATTGCAGCGGCATGTGCAAGTGCGGCATCACATTCTTGGTACTTGCCATCACTTCAATTACATCGTCAGTGAAATCACGCGGATGTGGGGACATGAAACGCACTCTTTCAAGTCCTTCTATTTCACCGCATTCGCGTAACAAGTTGGCAAATGCTCCTCGATCTCCAAACTCGACCCCGTAAGCATTTACATTCTGTCCAAGCAAGGTAATTTCAATTACCCCTTGCGAAACCAGCGCGCGAATCTCTTTCAAAATATCGGCAGCGGCGCGATCTTTTTCGATTCCTCGCAGTGCTGGGACTATGCAGAAAGTGCAAGTGTTATTGCAGCCAACCGATACCGAAACCCAAGAGGTGAAAGGTGATAGCCGGCGGGCGGGAAGCGTAGATGGAAAATGTTCGAGGGCTTCTAAAATCTCAATCTGAGCCTCTTCTTCAATACGCGCACGCTCTAATAACACAGGTAAAGAGCCAACGTTATGGGTGCCAAAGACCACATCCACATAAGGGGCTTTCTTTAAAATTATTGATTGATCTTTCTGCGCCAAACATCCACCAACTGCGATCTGCATATTTGGGTTGGCTTTCTTAAGCGGTGCCAAGAAACTTAAATTTCCGTACAACTTATTGTCGGCATTTTCGCGGACCGCACACGTATTAAAGACAACGATATCTGCTTGCGCACCAGGAGTTACGGGCAGATAACCTGCCTCATCAAGTAAACCCGCGATACGTTCAGAATCATGCACATTCATCTGACAGCCGTAAGTCTCGACTGTATATGTGCGGGTCATGCGCTAACACTATCGGTGCTTTTAAAGGGCTAGCACCCGCTGATTAAGCGTCGCTCGTTCGACAACTAATACGTGATGATTTGGAAGAATCTGCCAGCCAGCCTGATCCCAACCACTAGATGCTACGACCAAATCCCCATCATTGAACTTGTAATACAGGTCGTAATACCCATCTACTGCCCAATCTGGTTTACGTGCCGGATCGTGTTCGCAAATTGTTATGAATTGTGAATCAGTCATCAACATGGCGTTAATACTTGAAAAATCAAATTTCGCTTTAATCTCGCGAACCGCGCTCAGTACGCCTTCGATTAAACCATGTTTCTCTATTTCACTAAGAATAAAGTAGAAATATCTTTCGCTATCCGTTTCGCCTTTAATCTCAATTTTAAACTTCTGTGAAATTACAGAGTCCAGCGCGGTCGCTGGATGGATAGCGCCGTTGTGAGTAAAGCTATATCCATGGCTAATAAACGGATGTGTATTATTTTCGCTTACCGGAATTCCTGATGTTGCCCAGCGCAGATGTAATAGTGCACCATCTGTTCTAGTCTTAGAAATAGTTTCCTGGAATGTGAGACTGCTTTGCGCAATCTCTGGTGCCCGAGTCAAATGCGATTCATCCGAGTTGTGATCAAAGGTTGCTACACCCCAGCCATCGCAATGTACAGAGGATAGGCTGATAAATTCTGGCAACTTTTCTCCCACGGCCTGCGCAAAAGACTCAGGTTTTATAGACACGAAGCCCAAAAGTCGGCACATTTTCTGACAAACCTCTTCCGTTAGGAGCACACTTGAAGTACAAAGGCTACCTCGGTGGCCTTCATCGATCCAGCACCAACAACCTTGGATCACGGTGTTCCAAGGTTAAAGCGGCACAGGAGGAATGCAATTGGTAAATACACATGACGCAGACGCGGCGCAACTCGCCGAACTAGGTTACAAACAAGAGTTTGATCGAAAGTGGAACGGTT
>CAWUTY010000001.1:0-2831 GCA_963925575.1 Candidatus Nanopelagicaceae bacterium | reverse complement strand
GGCAATGAATGAACTAGTTGCGGCATGTCGCAAGAATGGTTTGATGCCATTTAATAACTTCAACCGTATTCACTTATGTCCACCATGCAACATATCTGAGGCGGATGCCAAATTAGGTTTAGAGATTATTGATAAATCACTGGGTGAAGTTGCCAAGCACTACACCGGTGCCTGATCAAACGTTAAATCTAAACTCCACAACATCGCCATCGGCCATTACGTACTCTTTACCTTCCATACGCACCTTGCCTTTAGCTTTAGCATCGGCCATTGATCCACATGTGATCAAATCATCAAAGCTAACAATTTCAGCTTTGATAAAACCCTTTTGGAAGTCAGTGTGAATAACACCTGCCGCCATTGGCGCTGTGTCACCTTTATGAATTGTCCAGGCGCGCGCTTCTTTAGGACCTGCAGTTAAGTAGGTCTGCAAGCCAAGAACGCTAAATCCAACGCGGGCTAGCGTTGCTAGACCTGGCTCTTTCATGCCGATTGATTGCAGCAATTCGAGGGCATCTTCATCGCTTAGTTCGGCAAGTTCAGCCTCGGTTTTTGCATCCAAGAAGATCGCTTCTGCTGGCGCAACTAGCGCACTTAACTTCGCGCGTAGATCGTCATCACTTAATTCAGCGGCGTCCACATTAAATACATATAAGAATGGCTTAGCCGTTAACAAATGAAGATCGCGCAGTAATTCAAGATCAAGGCCAGATGAAGAAAGTGGTTTACCGCTTTGTAGATGTGCTTCAGCTTGCTTAACTGCTTCTACAACTGGGGCGGTCTCTTTATTTACACGCGCTTCTTTTTCAAGTCGCGGCAAAGCTTTTTCAATTGTCTGTAAATCCGCGAGCGCGAGTTCAGTATTAATGGTCTCCATATCGCTGCCAGGATCGATGCGACCATCAACGTGCACGACATCGCCATCAGTGAAGACGCGAATTACCTGGCAGATAGCATCGGTCTCGCGGATATTGGCTAAGAATTTATTGCCCAGCCCCGCACCTTCGGAGGCGCCTTTAACAATGCCGGCGATATCTACAAAAGATAGCGCGGCTGGCAGCAATTTTTCAGAAGTAAAAATCTGCGCAAGTTTGGCCAATCGCTCATCAGGAACTCCGACTACGCCAACGTTAGGTTCAATGGTGGCGAAGGGATAGTTGGCGGCGAGCACGTTATTTTTGGTGAGCGCATTAAAGAGAGTCGACTTTCCGACGTTTGGCAGACCGACGATTCCAATTGAAAGGCTCATAAGAGGTAGAGCCTACGCGCGATTGTCAGTGCTTCCTGCCACGATAGGCCCATGTCAAGCGCGCTAGTGGCCATTCTTACACTGATCATTGGGCTCCTAATCGGGATCGCCCTCGGATTTTTCATTGCAAACCGTCGCACATCTTCTTCCGGTGCATCCGATGCCGATCTTGCGTCAGCGCGCGCCGAACGCGATTTATATAAATCAGAACGCGATAACGCAATGGCTGGATCAAAACTTGCAACCGAAGTTGAAGCGATGAAGGTCGCAATGGAGAAGTTACAGAAAGAAGCAGCTGATGCCGACCGACGTCGCATCGAAGCCGAATCTGATATCCGCACTCAAGTACGCGCCATGTCCACCCACAACGAATCACTTGTTGCGCAAACAAAAGCAATTGCTGGCGCACTTTCTAATTCACAGACCCGCGGAAAATTTGGTGAGGCCCAACTTGAGTTGATGCTCGAAGATGCTGGATTACATAAAGGTATTGAATACACCGCACAGCGTTCAACAACAGATGCCGATTCATCAGGTATTCCTGACATCACCGTGCGCATGCCCGGCGGGACTAAATTATTTATTGACTCTAAATTTCCATTTGACCGATTTATCGAGGCTTATGAAGTTGAAGATCCAACCGAACGCGAGCGTTTATTTCTCGAACATAAGAAAGATCTAGCAAGCCACGTGGTTACCTTGGCTAAGCGTGGCTATCACGAATCACAAGATTCACCTGATTTTGTGATCCTTTTTGTTCCATTTGAATCGCTCCTAACCGAGGCGTTGCGCGTTGATCCGCTATTCCTTGAAAACGCCTTTAAATTAAATGTCACAATAGCGACCCCAACTTCGATGATGGCGCTACTGCGCACTATCGGCAACGTTTATTCACGCAATTCTGTGGCCCTTAACGCTGAAAATATCGCTAAATCTGCGGGGTTATTTATGAAAGATCTGACCTTACTCCACACCCGCATTGTTAAAGTTGGCACCGCAATAAACTCACTATCCAAGGCATATGGCGAATTAATTCCAACCGCTGAATCCACTGTTAAGCGCGCTGCTGCCAAGATTCTCAGTTACGGAGTATCGGGTGATAAAGATAAACTTGCACTTGCCTACCCCGATGCCCCTGCTGATGTTCGCGAACTTAAGAACTCCGAACTCGGAGCCGAAGATGACTTTATTGATGCCGAAGAAGTAAAGGATGAAGAATGAGCGGTCCAGGTCTTAAGAAAGAGGGCGTAGTCGTCCTCCAAACTTTCTTCATCGCACTATTTGCCGGTTTTGAACTTCTGCTTCGCAGCGGAGCCGGAATCGTTAGCGGGCTAATCATTTGCATCGTTTTATTCGGCGGAATCCGTTTTGGTCGAAGCGGCACCACATATGTTTCAGTTGTCACTCCGCCGCTGGCATTTGCTGCAACAGTAATCACTTATTTAACTCTCACCGTCGGCATTAACCCATCTCGCCTCGGACTCGATTTCATCGCTTCCCTTGCCAGCATCGCACCTTACTTATTGGCAAGTGCTCTCTACGGCTGGTTCATGTTTTTAAATGAGAAAGCAAAGGCGCGCAA